>CAIMNN010000258.1 GCA_903842845.1 uncultured Acidobacteriaceae bacterium
AGAATCGCGCGCTCTATCGCCCCGTGATGCTTCGCCAGGTGCAGCAAAATATCGGACGTAATGTAATACGGCAGATTTCCGACGATGATCAGCCGCTGGCCAGCTTCCTCGGCCGCGCGGGTCAGGTCGAAGTCCAGAATGCTTTGTTCAACGACCGCAACCTCGGGCGCTGAGACGAGAAACTCCAACCGGAGGCCCGCTGCCAGTTCACGGTCCAGCTCCACGCACAGCAGTCGAGCCGGCTTGCCCTCGACAGGCGCTGCATTAGCTCGCAACCGCTCCAGCAGCGCATGGGTGATCGCCCCGCGCCCCGGCCCAATCTCCACTACCGTCCGCCCCGCGCAATCGCCCGCCGCCGCGGCTATGCGCGCAATCGCTTCGCGGTCCCGCAAAAAATTCTGCCCGAGTTTTGATTTCGGCGGCATCTCTTTTCATATTATCTGGCTGCAACCGCTCCTGACCGATGACATCTGACCTCTGACCCCTGTCCTGCGTTATCCTATCTCCTGAATGGAGTAGCAGATGCACATAGTCTTTGCCGCTTCGGAATGCGTCCCCTTTGCCAAGACCGGCGGCCTCGCCGATGTCGTCGGCGCGTTGCCGCCTGAGCTCGTCAAGCTGGGTCACAAGGTCACCGTCTACCTGCCGCTCTATCAGCAGGTCCGCAAGCATCTGCCGGACGCGCCCACCACCGTCATCCCCTCCATCACCATCCCATTCGAGTTCTACAACCGCTTTCCTTCGATCGTCGATGGCGGCCAACGCGCCGGCGTGCAGTATTACTTCGTCAACTGTCCCGAGCTCTTTGACCGCCCCGAGCTTTACGGCCCCAAGGGCAGCGAGTATCCCGACAACGCCGAACGCTTCGCACTCTTCTCGCGCGCCGTCGTCGAGGCCAGCAAGCTCCTCGGCGTGCCCGAGGTCTTCCACGTGCACGACTGGCAGGCCGCGCTCATCCCCGTTTACCTGCGCACCACTTATTACTACGACCCCGCCTTCCAGCACTCCAGTACCATACTCACAGTGCACAACGCCGGCTACCAGGGTTGGTTTCCACCGAAGACCACCGAGCAACTACTCTTTCCGTGGGACCTATTCACGATGGACAAGCTCGAGCATTTTGACACGTTCAACTTCCTCAAGGGCGGCATCGTCTACTCCGACCTGGTCACGACGGTCAGCAAAAAATACGCTGAAGAAATTCGCACCGTCGAGTTCGGCAACAATCTTGAAAACGTCTTCAACCGTCGCGGCGCTGACCTGCGTGGCATTCTCAACGGCGTCGACTACACCGAGTGGAACCCCGCCACCGACAAACACATCCCCGCGCACTTCACACCGCAGGACCTCACCGGCAAAGATGCCTGCCGCAACGAGCTCGTCGCCGAGTTCAACCTGAAGCCGCTCATGAACTCAACGCCGCTGCTCGGCATCGTCTCCCGCTTCGCTTCGCAAAAAGGTTTTGACATGATCGCGCAGATAGCCGCCTCACTCGACCAGCGCGATCTCGCGCTCGTCGTCCTCGGCTCTGGTGAAGGCAGCTACGAGCGTTTCTTCCGCAACTGGGCCGCCGCACGCCCCGACCGCGTCGGCGTTTCCATCGGATACAACGACGCGCTCGCCCATCGCATTGAGGCCGGCGCTGACATCTTCCTCATGCCCTCGCGTTACGAGCCCTGCGGGCTCAACCAGATCTACTCGCTCAAATACGGAACTGTCCCCGTCGTCCGCGCCACCGGCGGACTCGACGACACAATCGACGAGTGGGAGCCCTCAACGCAGCAGGGAACCGGCTTCAAATTCCTCGGCTACAGCCCCGCCGACCTGCTCGCCGCAATTGACCGCGCTCTCGCCGCTTACGCCAAGCCGAACTCATGGCACCGTCTCATGCTCAACGGCATGGGCAAAGAGTACAGCTGGGCCATCGCCGCAAAAGAGTACGCCACTCTTTATGACGAAGCCGCCGCGCGCAGGGTTTGAATAAAATTGAGTAATGAATAAATACTTGATTATTTTTCAATATTGTGTCATAGTTCAAATGAAGGAGAATTGCTATGGACATACAATGCTTTTGTCGCTTCGATTCCTCTTGTTCTAGAAAGGTACGTTTCAGTCATGCAGCACATGCTCAAGCACGGATAAAGCGAATCATGGGATCAGGATTTGCCTATGCAGCGGAATCATTGGCTTCCTATAAGTGCAATTTCTGCAATGGTTTCCATATCGGTCATCAATTTTGCAGCAGACATGCGCGCAGCGCAGGGAGAGGTGAAATATGAGCTCAACTTCAACTCAAATTGATATTTCATGTGCGGTAGAGGTATTTATCGCTATTGCGCTTCTTCACAAAGAGCAACCCGGAAGATCCGACTTTACAATTCAGGAAATTGTGAGCCGTGCTGCCAAAGAAAATCTGGCCGGGGAAATCAGATCCGGTGTTAATGTACATGCTTCACAACATTGTGTCGGAAATAAAGCGCCCAATCCATCCAAGCTGAGGATGATCTATGCCACCGGCAAACATACACGGCGTTTGATTCAATCTGGTGATGATGTGCATCCGGGACGAACAGGGAAAATTTTTCCTGATGAGCATCAAATACCGCAGGAATTCTTACCTCTGCTCGCGTGGGCAAAATCGCGTTATGAAACCACTAAAGCGAACAATCGATTTGAGTCAACATTCGACATTCCAACTCCGATGAAACCGCTCAATTCAGAGCCGGAAGCTGAATGGTTGGGTTCGTTGCTTCGGTTGAGAGGTCTTGGAAAAGAACTCTATCAAGGAATTGACCCAGATCAGTACGTTCGTGAATTGCGCGAGGGGTGGGAATGAGCCGCATATTTCTCGATACCAACTTCTTCATCTATATGATTCAGGATGAAGGTCCTTTGTCCGAGCGTACAAATTATCTACTACAGGCGTTCATGTCGCGCAGGGATGAAATTTTTACTTCGGTAATGACTCTTGGCGAGTTATTGGTTAAGCCTACTCGTGCGGGTAACATTCAACTTGTCAAGGAGTATCGACAGATTTTACATGGACTGGGAATAAGAGTCCTGCCTTTTGTGGAGGAAGCAACTGAAGTCTTTGCCCATATTAGGGCGACATCAAACACCAAACCTCCGGACGCCATTCAACTTGCCACAGCGGCCGTGCCTGGGTGTGATCTTTTTCTCACAAATGACCAGAGGCTCACTGAACTCAAAGTACGAGGCATTCAATTCATCACCTCGTTCGAAAAGGCGCCCTTTTAATTGAGGGATGGCCTTTAATCATCGCGGACTAATTCAGTGCGCCCCGTAGAGCCGCTTTACAAACCACTCCACCGGCAGCCCCAGCAATATCAGCGCTGTGCCGATGAGTGATGCTTTTAGGTTGCTCTTGTAGCTGAACACCAATATCACGCCAGACGCCGCAACAAACAACGCCGGCAGCAACGGGTAGCCCCACATGCGGAAGGTCCGCACCGCGCTCTGCGCACGCCGCCTGTAAATAAATATCGTCGTCGCAGTCAGCATATAGAACAGCCACTCGGCGAATATCGCCAGGTCAAAAAACTCCTGAAACTTTTTCAGAAAGATCAGCAGTACCGTTGCGAGCAACCCTTGCACCAAAAGCGAAGTGGACGGTGAATGAAACCGCGGATTCACGCGTCCGAAGCCGGAGAAAAATAATCTGTCCCGCGCCGCAGCAAAGGGAACTCGCGCGCCGGACATGATGGTTCCGTTCAGCGTGACAAAGATGCTCAACGCCATCGCCGCCGCTACAAACGCCGCGCCACGTGGGCCGGCCACTAACAGCAACGCCGCTACCGCCGGCCGCGGGCTCGCCGCAATCGCACTCGCCGGCAGCACATACTGTATCGCCGCATTGGTCAGCATGAACAGCGCGCCGACGATGAACAATCCGCCGATCAGCGCAATCGGCAAATTCCTCTCAGGCCGCTTCACCTCGCCCGACACCATCGTCAGGTCGTTCCATCCGTCGTACGCCCACAGCGTCGCAATCAGCGCCGCCATGAATCCTGTCCACGGCCCCATCTTCAGCGCGCCCGTCGGCAGGTTGGTCGCAAAGTTTTCCCAGCTCCCATTGCTCGCCGCAAAACAAAAGCCCACAACGATGAGAATCAGCACCGCCTTCAACACCGTGAACACCAGCTGAAAATCTCCGGCCTTCTTGATGCCCAGGTAATTGATTCCCGTTATCAGCCACGTCACCGCAATCGCAAACACCTGCGACCACAGCATCGGCAATCCCGGCACGCTCGCGTCGAGCCAGTGGAAGCTTTCAAAGATTCCCAGCGTCCGCGCGAGGCCGATTGTCACCGCGGCAATCGACGCCGGCTTCGCCACAGCGAACCATGTCCACATATATAAAAACGCAGTCGTGTCGCCATATGCGCCGCGCAAATAAACGTACTCGCCGCCCGTCTGCGGCATCATCGCGCTCAGTTCGGCATACGTCATCGCACCAAACAGTGAGAGCAGCCCGCCCACAACCCACGCCAGATAAACCAGCCACGACGAGCCCACCGCCTGCATCATCTCGCTCGGCACCAGAAAAATGCCGCTGCCGATGATAGTGCCCACAACAATGGCCGTCGCATGCCCCGCGCCCAGTACGCGAGGCAATTCGCCCGTACGTGCGCTTTGATTTATCTCTGGTGTGCTCATGTTTTTTATGAGCCTAACACGCCGCAATCAATACCAGAACTTGAAATCGTTCCACTCGGCCGCGTAAGTTTTCTTGCGGTGCTTCAGCCAGAAGTAATGATGATGCTCATGGTCCATGATCCACGGCGCATCAAACGCGCCCAGGTCAACCACCTCTTCATAATTGTCCGTGTAATCCTTGGGGTCATTGCCGAGCGTCAGCATGGATTCGCCCGTGTAATCGCCCGGTCCCCAGTAAAAGTAATTCTGGTGGCCACTGATCGCATGCGGCAGTCCGTACTGGGCCCCGAGAATGTTCACCGCGCTCGCCTCTCCATAATTGCCGCAGAAGATGCCCGTTTTCGCGCGCACATCGGCTGGCAGAGCGTTGTAGCGGTCCGCAAATCCCTTCACCATCTCCGGCCAGCCGAAGCGGTCAGAAAAATACTGTGGCAGCGGACTGGTGAACTTCTCTGAGCGCGGTATCTCCTGGTGCAGTCGCTTGGCGTAACCGGTCCACTCCGCCGGCGGAAGAATGGTTAGGAAGAGTGGAGCGGCAATCGCCAACAATACGAGCATCAGCGCCGACCATGCAACCTCGAGCGTTCCAACCAACCATTTCACTGACCCGCTCCAGTTGTACGCCGACAACCCTGCTGCCGCCACTGCATACAGCGCCGGGTAGATAGGCGCGAGGTAATAGTCCTTCGCATGCATCGCCATCATCATCAGGAAAAACGCCAGGAACATGATGGAGATAAACCTGAGCTCGCGCGCCTTCTTCGCTAATGCCGCCCACAACAGCCCGCCTATCCACAACGGCGCCATGATGAAGAGCAGCATGTAGATCTGCGCTTTAATGAAATCAAGTGGCGGCAATTTTACGTTTTTGTCCGTCTTTGCAATTCCGCTCAGCAGTTCATATGTGGGGAAGTGATGCACCGCTTGCCAAAGAAAATTTGGCAGCGTCAGCAGCACGATCACTCCGATTCCCGCTGCGCACCACTTGCTCCACAAAACTTTGCGTTGCGGCGTCAGTAGTAATCCAATAGCCAGAGCCACAAGAAAGAACACCGTTGAATGTTTGTTCTCGACTCCGATCCCTGCAAAAACGCCAAATGCAATCCACCACTTCGGGCTGACGCTTCCATTCAGGATTGAAACAACCACGAGCAACGCGCTCATCCACAGCGCAGGTTCAAGCGAGTTCATTGAAAGATAGTTCGACGTCCCGATAAAGACGGGGCCGGCAAATACCGCCGTCATTGCCAGAACCTGGCCGAGCCTCTTCGCGCCCATCTGCCGCGCCAGCAAACCCGTCAGCAGCACCGTGCAACCGTTTGCTGCAAAGCTGAAGAGCCGAATCCCTGTCGGGCTCAAGCCGAAGAGCAGCTCGGCCAGCCGCGATTGCACCGCCACCAACGGCGGCTGGTCCACATAACCCCAGTCCAGATGCCGCCCGCAGACCAGAAAATATAGCTCATCGCGGAAGAAGCCGTAACCCAGCGTCTCGCCATGGAGTGATGTAAGCAGATGCAGCAGAAAACAAGCCAATGCAAAGATGCCGCCGGCGATCAGCGACCAACTGAGCGAGGTCCGCTCGGGAGCAGTAACTTCAGACATGAAAAACCTCCGGTGTTGTGGAGCAATGAAAGAATACGTTGTTGGTACACATTTGTTTATGAAAATTCAGGCCGGCTGCTCGTCTTTCTTTCCGTGAAAATAATCCCACACCGCATGAGCCGTCTTCGGCGGCAACACCGCTGCCAGACTCTCCGCGCTCGCCTGCTCCACTGCGCGCAAACTGCCGAAGTGCGTCAGCAACCGCTTCCGCGTCTGGATGCCGATTCCCGGAATCGCCTCCAGCTCCGACTCTCTATCCCGCATCGCACGCCGCTGCCTGTGGTAGCCAACCGCAAACCGGTGGCTCTCGTCGCGGATCATCTGAATCAAATGCAACACCGGCGATCGACGCTCCAGCACCACTGGCTCCTGCTCGTTGCCGTAGATATAGATAACCTCTTCGCGCTTCGCAATCGACGCCAGCGGTGGCATCTCCGCGCCGCTCTCTTCGAGCTTCAACGCTTCCAGCGCTTCGGCTGCCGCATGCAACTGCCCAATGCCGCCGTCTATCAAAATCAAAGAAGGGAAGCGCTGCTTCTCGTCGCGCAGCCGCTTGTATCGCCGCCCCACCACTTCACGCATCGACGCAAAATCATCCACGCCCTCCACCGTCTTCACTTTGAACTTGCGGTAGAGCTGCTTGTTCATGCCGCCCTTCTCCCACACCACCAGCGAGGCAACCGTCTCCGTGCCCTGAATGTGCGAGATGTCGAAGCATTCAATTCTCTCCGGCAGCCCAGGCAGCATCAGCGCATCGGCCAGCGCCTCTTGAATCGCTTTCTGGCTCGGCTCCAGCACACGGAAGCGCTGCGTGTGTGAGTGCCGCGCGTTCTGGCAGACGAGGTCCACAAGTGAACGCTTGTCACCACGCAGCGGCGTAACAATTTCAATCTTGTGCTTCCTGCGCTCCGTCAGCAGCGCGCTCAACGCTTCGCGCTCTTCAAACTCCACCGGAACCAAAACCGTGCGCGGCACATACAAAGCGTCGATGTACATCTGGCTCAACATTGTCGCAAAAAACTTCGCCGGGTCAAAGTGCTGCTTGTCATCTTCCGCAACACTCTCAAACGTCTCCGGCAACTCATCCCAGAAAAATTCGCGCCGGTCGACTATCTTTCCCTCGCGCATGTGGAAGAGGTTCACCGCCAGCATTCCGTCCTCAAAGTGATACCCGAATACATCGGCATCATCCTGGTCGGTCGTCGCCATGCGTTGCTTCTCGTGCAACTGCCGCAGCGTCGATATCTGGTCGCGCAACTTCGCCGCTGCTTCAAACAACTCGGCCTCGGCCGCGGCTTCCATCTTTTCGCGCAGCTCTATTTCCAACTCGTCGGCTCGCCCCTCGAGCACCATCTGCGCCTGCTTCACCGCGACCTTGTAGATCTCCGGCGTCGTCAACTCCTGCACGCACGGCCCCAAACAGCGATGGATGTAATATTCCAGGCACGCACGTGGATGATAACGCTCAAGATCGACTTTGCAACTTGGCAGCAGAAAACTGCGGTGTATCAGCTCGACAACGCGATAGGCGAGGCTCCCCGGAAAGTATGGCCCGTAGTACGCCGCGCCATCCTTGAAGATTTTTCGCGTGACAAAAATTTTGGGGTAGCGGTCGGCCAGCGTCAGTTTTACATAGGGATAAGATTTATCGTCGCGCAACATCACATTGAAGCGCGGCTGCTTCTGCTTGATCAGTACGCTCTCAAGCGCCAGCGCCTCAATCTCGTTGCCTACCAGGATGTATTCAAGGTCCACGGCCTCGCGCATCAGCGAGCCGGTCTTCGCATTCGCCTGCGAGCTCTCCAGCAGATACGAACGCACGCGCGCGCGCAGGTTCTTCGCCTTGCCTACATAAATAACCTTGCCCGACGCGTTCTTGTAGAGATAAACGCCCGGCTGCGTCGGCAGATTTCGAATTTTCTCGTAGAGGTCCATGGGTGTCAGGGAATCAAATTTCCGGACCCATCAAAATTGACTTCCGCTTACGCAGCTACAAGCCGTTTCAGCTTGATTCTGCCGGTAGGCACTTGTGAAAGGTCATAATGAGCCTGTTGCGTCATCCAGCTCTCTGCTGAGCCGCCAAAAACCTGCGATATTCTGATCGCCATCTCCGGCGAGATTCCGCGCTTGCCGTTCACAAGTTCAGATAAGGTCGTTCGCGTAACTCCCAGTGCGGCTGCGGCATCTGTGATCGTCAACCCAAGCGGCTCAATGCACTCGAAAAAAACAACTGATCCGGGATGGGGAGGATTTTTCATCAGCATAAAGATTCAACCTCAGTGGTAATCGATGTAATCAACATTGAGCGCATGTCCTTCAATAAACTGAAAGATAATGCGCCAGTTTGCTCGAACAGTGACCGACCAAAAGCCCTTGAATTCACCTTTGAGTGAATGAAGATTGAAATCTGGAAGATTCATATCCTCAATTGTGATTGCACCATCGAGCCGTGCGAGTATGCGGCGGACTTTAGGCAAATGTTCTGCCTGAATTCAACGAGCATCGTCTTCCTCGTACAAGCGTTTCAGGCCCTTGTGACGGAAGCTCTTGATCATGCCTGATTGTAATGTGATGCGTAACGCAGGTCAACTGGTTACTTTCAGGAATTGAGCTGCCTTACATGTTCCGCGCGCACATCGTTCGCCGTGAACAGCGCAAGGAATGGCGCGCCGTCGATTGCTGCTTCCACATTTGCGCGGCCGCCGGCCTCTTCGCGCTCCACAATGCAAACCGCCGCAACCACAATCATCCCCGCTTCGCGCGCTGCCTTAATCGCTTCAATCGTCGACGCGCCAGAGGTGCAGACATCGTCCACGATAACAACGCGCGCGCCCTCACGGCAAAAGCCCTCAACGCGGCGGCCCGTGCCATGTTCCTTCTCCGCCTTACGGATAAGAAACCCGTGCATCAGTTCTGCGCCGGGATACTGCTGCGCCTGCCACGCGCTCGCCGTAGCCACGTTTGACACGATCGGGTCCGCGCCCATCGTCAGCCCGCCAACCGCATCGGCTTCAATTTCATTTTCCTCCAGCAGTTTCAAAACCGCATGGCCGACAAGCCGTCCGCCTTCTGCATGCAACGTAGTTGTGCGGCAGTCGATGTAGTAATCGCTTGTGCCGCCCGCCGACAATTTGAATTCGCCCAGCTTGAAGCTCGTCTTCGCCAGCAACGCCAGCAACTGTTCCTTGTAGCTAGCCATTAGAGTTTCACCCGCATATCTGCGCCGGTCATCTCTTTTGGCAGCGGCACGCCGAGCATGCTCAGTATCGTTGGCGAAATATCTCTGAGCGACCCATCCTTGCGCAGTCCGAAGCTCTTGCCCTCTTCGCCGACAATGATGAACGGCACCGGGTTCGTCGTATGCGCAGTATGCGGCCCGCCTGTCGTCGGGTCCACCATCGTCTCGCAGTTGCCGTGGTCGGCCGTCACGATCCAGATCGCGTTGCGCTGCTTGACGGCCTTGTACAACTTCGCCAGTTGAATATCAACCGCTTCTACCGCGCTGATGGCTGCCGACAAAACGCCCGTGTGTCCAACCATATCCGGGTTCGCGAAGTTCGATATGATCACATCAAACGACGGGTCCAGAATCGCCTTCTCTATCACCGCGCCCACCTGCACCGAACTCATCTCCGGCTGCAAGTCGTATGTTGCTACCTTCGGGCTCTGAATCAGTTCGCGCTCTTCGCCATCAAAC
>CAIMNN010000259.1 GCA_903842845.1 uncultured Acidobacteriaceae bacterium
GTCTCCACCAGGTCGCCACCGTTGTCCAACATTCCAAACAGTGGCATCGTCTCGGCCGTCTGGTCATTCATGTAATGCGACCACGCACCGTGATATTTTGGCGCGCGCTCCAGAAAGTTGAGTATCTTCTCCATCCGCGCAAGCCCCTCGTCGCGCGTTATGAACTTGCGGTCAACGCCGACCACCAGCGCTTCAATTCCAAATCCGCTCGCACCCGTTGCAACCAATCGCTCATCGCCGGGAATATTCTCGCGCGCCATACCGGAGTTCGCTCCGCCGCCATTCCAGAAGTAGCTGAACGCGCCCTCCTGCAACATGGTCAGCAGCTCGTCATCCGTCATTTCGTGAGTAGAAGCTGAAACGCTTGCCGAGTATTCTGATTTGCTCTCGTCCATATCGTTGTCCACAAATGCAACCCGATAAGTGGCCCTCACATCTGGTTTGCCGATGAAGTCTAAATACAAACCAACTCCGGGCCGTATGATCCCGATGGGCTTGAATTCACCTCCATTCGAAGAGCGTTCAATTAGCACATGGTCGAAAGGGAACTCAGGTTCACCAGTCCATGTAAGCAAAATGTGTCTGTCGTAACCAGTTACTTTGACATTTTGCGGTCCAGGTATTGAAGCAATCGAACCTTTAGGTATATATTTCAATATCTCTTCCGTTCCGATAATTCGCACATCATCCACAATCAACGTGTGCTTCGCCCCATCATCCTTCCCCTGGTGAAACACAACGCTCGACAACCGCTCCGGATGAAATGGGTAAACTGATGCCGTCTTCAAATCCTTCAGCGGAATCAGCACGCGCACCCACTCGCCCGCCTTCACATCGCCCACAAACTTCCCCAACGACTCCGGCGCAGTAAAACTCCCCGGCATCGTCGCAACCTGCAACCCATCGGCCGCATCGCTCAGCAAAATCTCCGGCAATTCATCGGCCTTCATCCCCTCAGGCGAGTAAACCCAGAACGAAAGCGTGTCGCCCACCATCTCCGGCGTCCGGTTCGGAAACTGATAGCGGTGTATCTCCGCCTCCCAGTTGCCGTGAGGCATCGATTGCCACGTCAACCGCAGCGCATTCGGCGGAGTGTGAAAGAATTTCGTTTCCACCGGCAGCCTGTGGTCCAGCGTCTCAATCGTGCTTGTTCCGGCCACTGAGGCCCGGCTGTACCAGTACTGCGCCTGCGGCGCGGCATTATCAAAGAAGACGTGTTGGTAGTAACGCGTCTCAGCGCCTTGCTGGGCCGTAGCCCCAAAGGCGCCGAGAAGACTCAACAGCGCAAACGTGCGAACAATCATTCTGAACATAAAAAACTCCCGGAAGGCCGGTTGGCAGATGCAAACAGTTCGATGTCCATCATAGTGCGACGACGTCTGTTGCGGATATGCCTAACCGGGCTCCCCGGGAGTCAATTTGAACTCGCTGCTACTTAACGCTACTTAACCTGGAGCGTCTCGATATAGCGGCTCAGGTTCGATATGCGAAGCTGCTTGTCCTGCGGGCTGCCCTGGTCCATGTTGCCAAGGATCGGTCCCCACACCGGCATCGACGCTGTTCCGTGTGATGCGGCCTTGGACTCGGTGCCAAATTGCAGGGTGGCTACCATGTGCGCCTCAGGATATTTGCCACCGTTGTTCTTGGCCAGCACGGTCAGGTCTGTCGGAGCCTGTTTCAAGGATCCAGCAACCGGGCCTACACCCTTGCCGTCCGTTCCATGGCAGGGCGCGCAGTAGTTGTTGTACATCAATTTGCCGCTGTTCGCGGGCGTTTTGCCCACTTTGATGGTTTCTGTCTTGGTGGTGGCTTGTTGTGCAAAAGCAAAGGCTGCGATTGTCACACCGGCGGCCAACGTGATCAAAAGACGATTCTTCATAATTCCTCCAAATGTGTCATTGGCCCCGGTACTGCTAAAACTGTGGAGTGTATTCTTCGAGTGTCCGTGCGTTTTATCGGGCAAATGACATTTTTCCGGACATCGACTCCGCTAGCAAATCTACGCCGGAGTTTATAAGGCTTCTGTGACGGTAAACACATGATATAGCCAGTGTTAATGACCTTTTATAAAGACGCTTCGGCTCCACCTTAAGCAGCCAATTACAATCCCTGACTATAATGGAGTATGGCAACCATTCGGCCACTGACTCCGGAAGCAGGAACAGTTGTGCATTCTGAGAGTGGTGTGCCTGAACAAAAAATGGCAACAGCAGGGTCGCTTGCCCCGCGCGTTGAAGCCCTCCTCAAGCGCGTCAAAGAAAATCGCTCCAGTGAAGACATTGAACTCATCCGCAAAGCGTGGGAGTTCTGCGTCCGCAACCATGACGGCCAACTGCGCGCATCGGGCGACGCTTACATCATCCACCCTCTTGAAGTCGCCGAGGTGCTCGCCGAGCTCAAGCTCGATTCCACCGCCATCGCCGCCGGCCTGTTGCACGATGCGGTTGAAGACACATCCGCCACCGACGCCGACATCTCAAAAGAATTTGGCGAACAGGTTGCGCACATCGTCCGCGGCGTCACCAAGATCGACAAGATCGAGTTCGCAAATCGCGAAGACCGCCAGGCTGAGAACGTCCGCAAAATGCTTCTCGCCATGGTCAGCGACGTGCGCGTCGTACTCATCAAGCTCGCAGACCGCCTGCACAACATGCGCACCCTCCGCCACCTCAAGCCCGAGCGGCAGGTCGCAATCGCGCAAGAGACGCTCGACATCTACGCCCCGCTCGCTCACCGCCTCGGCATGGGCAAGGTCCGCGGCGAACTCGAGGACCTCGCATTCCAATACACTGACCCCGTCAGCTACGAGCAGGTCTCCGCGGCTGTTGAAAGCCGCCGCGCCGAGGGCGAGCAGTTCCTGCGCAGCGTCGAGGACCTTCTCGTCGAGCAACTCCGCGAGGCCAGCATTCCCGCGCGTGTTGAGTGGCGCATCAAGCGTTACTACTCCATCTATCAAAAGCAGCAGCGCGCCAAGATCAGCTTCGACCAGGTCTACGACCTCTTCGCCATCCGCATCATCACTGAGGATGTAAGCGCCTGCTACGCCGTCTTCGGACTCATTCATACCATGTTGCGCCCCGTCCCCGGCCGCATCAAGGACTTCATCTCCATCCCCCGCGCCAACCGCTATCAATCGCTGCACACCACAGTCATCGACGACAGCGGCCACCAGTTTGAAGTGCAGATCCGCACCGAAGAGATGCACCGCATCGCCGAAGAGGGAATCGCCGCGCACTGGAAGTACAAAGCCGGCGAAGGCACCGTCACCACGCGCGACGAAGAGCGCATGGCCTGGATACGCCAGCTCGTCGAGTGGCAAAAGGAGATGACCGACCCGAACGAGTTCCTATCAAGTTTAAAAATGGACCTCTACCCCGACGAGGTCTACACCTTCACGCCCAAGGGAAAAGTTGTCGTCGTCCCCGCTGACGGCACGCCCGTCGACTTCGCGTACATCATCCACACCGATGTCGGCCACAGTTGCGTCGGCGCAAAGGTCAACGGCCGCATGGTGCCGCTGCGCACCAAACTCAAGACCGGCGACATCGTCGAGATAGTCACGCAGAAGGACCACAAGCCCAGCCGCGATTGGCTGACGTTTGTGAAGAGCCCGCGCGCGCGCAACAAGATAAAACACTGGATCAACGAAGAGCAGCGCGAACGCGCCGTCGAAACCGGTCGCAAGCTGCTCGATCGCGAAGCGCGCAAGTTTAAGGTCCCGCTCAATCAGTGGGACGACAACGACCTCGCACGCATCGCCGCTGAATATGGCGTCGTCACCGCGACCGACCTGCTCGCCGTCCTCGGCCA
>CAIMNN010000260.1 GCA_903842845.1 uncultured Acidobacteriaceae bacterium
CTCTTCAGGTAGAAGCTCAGCCACTCCTGAATCCCAATCCCCGCCAACGCCGGCGTCCGCTTCGCCAAATCCAGAAACAGCACCAAATCCAGCGCTATCGGCGCCGCCAAAATCGAGTCCCTGCACAGGAAATCCACCTTGATCTGCATCGGATACCCGAGCCAGCCAAAAATATCAATGTTGTCCCAGCCCTCTTTGTTGTCGCCGCGCGGCGGATAGTAGTTAATCCGCACCTTGTGGAAGATGTTCGCGTACAGCTCCGGGTACAACTTCGGCTGCAATATGTACTCCAGCACCCCCAGCTTCGACTCTTCCTTCGTCTTGAAGCTCTCCGGGTCGTCCAGCACCTCGCCGTCGCGGTTGCCCAAAATATTCGTCGAGTACCACCCAGCCACGCCCAGCAGGCGCGCCTTGAACATCGGTGCCAGCACCGTCTTCATCAGCGTCTGCCCGGTCTTGAAGTCCTTCCCGCATATCGGAGCCGAGTTCTTCTTCGACAAATCCACCATCGCCGGAAAATCAACCGTCAGGTTCGGCGCTCCATTCGCAAACGGAACCCCCTCGCTCAGCGCCGCATACGCATAAAGCTGCGACGGCGCAATCGCCGGGTCGTTCGCCTCAAGCCCCTTCTCAAACGCTTCAATCGTCGCGTGGCACGGCGCCTGCTCAATAAATATCTCAGTCGACGCGCACCAGATCATCACAACCCGCGCGTCCGCCCCAAGCGACTTCTTGAACGCACGAATATCCGCAACCAGCTTGTCCGCTAGCTCGCGCTTGTTCTTCCCCGTCTTCACGTGCGTCCCGTGCAGCCGCTTCACATAGTGCTGGTCAAACACCGCAGGCAGCGGCTTGATGGCCTCAAGGTACGGCTTCAGCTCGTTCAGCAGGTCCTTGTCCAGAACCTTCGCGTGCATCGCCGACTCATACACGTTGTCTTCAAAAATGTCCCAGCCCGTAAAAACTATGTCTTCCAGCTTCGCCAGCGGCAAAAAGTCCTTCACCAGCGGAGCCTTGCCCTCCGTCCGCTTGCCCAGCCGGATTGTGCCCATCTGCGTCAGCGATCCAATCGGCTGCGCTATCCCGCGCCGTACCGCTTCAACGCCTGTGATGAATGTGGTGGCCACGGCTCCCAGCCCAACGACCATTACGCCCAGCTTGCCTTTTGCAGGGGCAATTTTTTCAGCAGTGCTCATTTTTTCTCCTCAAGTTGTTGGCCAGCGCTTGTGTAAGCCGCTCGGCGTTTCAATAAAAATCAAACCGTTTGATTCTACGCCCTTGATGCGGGGTTATGCAGTACCCCCCGTGGTTCGAGCCCAATTGACTCAGGGCTGACTGGTTCGCGCCCGCCTGATATGCGTCCAAAGGAACCACGCCGCCAGCAGCACAAGCACCACAATGATCAAAGTGTGAAAGCGGTGGAACCACTCGTGGAAGCGCGGGTCCGTCTGCCAGGCCTCGCCCAGCTTCATCCCCGCATAGGCCAGCGCAAAGCACCACGGCCACGACCCCACAAACGTGTATATGTGGAAGCGCATCTGCGGCATCCGCGCAATTCCCGCCGGAAACGCAATAAACGTGCGCACAACCGGCAGCAGCCGCGAGAGCAGCACGGTTATCGAACCGTATTTGTCAAAAAACCTGGTCATCAAATCCAGATCGTGGTGGCTCATCAGCACCCAGCGGCCATAGCGCTCAACAAGCGGCCGCCCGCCCTTTGCGCCTATCCAGTAGGCGATGAACGAGCCGATGTTGCACCCTATCGCCCCCGCC
>CAIMNN010000261.1 GCA_903842845.1 uncultured Acidobacteriaceae bacterium
CCCGTTGTGGAAAATGATGAATAACTGCTGAATTTTTGGTGCAAATTTGTAACACTGCCCTGTTAACAGAACCATAACACTCTCTGTCGGTCGGGTGTGACGATTTGTTCATCTTCGCTGGAGTGCTGCCGGGAGCGGGGGAACGCTCCCGGAACGGTTCACTTGACGGAGACGATTGGCTCGGAACTGAGGCCGGGGCGAAGTTTGTGGTCTGGGTCCTCGTGCTTGAGGTCGGTGAAATCGATGCGGACCGGGACGCGCTGCACGACCTTGACGTAGTTGCCAGTGGCGTTTTCAGCCGGGAAGAGCGAGAGCATGGAGCCGGTTGCGCCGCCGATCTGCTTGACCTTGCCGTGATAAGTTTTGCCGGTGGCGTCGACCTTGATCTCGGCTTCCTGACCTTCCTGCATGTGTCGGAGCTGCGTCTCTTTAAAGTTGGCGGTGACCCAGAGGTCGTCGAGTTCGACAAGTGTGACGAGGTTCTGGCCTGCGGCGATGTTCTGGTTTATCTCAACACCTTTGCGGCTGATGATGCCGTCGGCTGAAGCGACGATCTTTGTGTAGCTGAGCTTGAGTTCGGCTTCGTCGAGTTGAGCCTGCGCCTGTTGGACCATTGCCTGAGCCTGACGAGCGCGGGCGTTTGTGGCCTGCATCTGTTGTGGGCCTGTCTCGGCAAATTTGTATTGCGCTTCGCTTTGCTTTTCTCGGTCGCGGGCAACCTTCACGGCTTCAGTGGAGGCTTGCACTCCTGCTTGCGCATCTTCGAGCTCGGCGCGTGCGGCATCGGCCTGTGCGACGGCGGCGTCGTACTGCTGCTTGCTGATGACGTCCTTCTCAAGGAGCGGCTTGTAGCGGGCGAGGTCGGCCTGTGCCTTGGTGTAGCCTGCTTGAGCCTTGGCTACGCGGGCCTTCAAGCTGGCGAGTTGCTGCTCGGCCTGGAGGATGCCGGCGCGCGAACCGCTGAGACCTGCATCGGCGCTGGTGAGCGTAGTGCCGGTGTTGACCTGCGAGATAGGAATGTTGACCCTGGCGGCATCGGCGTTAGCCTGAGCACTGGCGAGTGCGGCCTTGGCGTTTTCAACGGCGACTTCGTAGTCGCGTGGGTCGAGCTGGGCAATAAGGTCGCCCTTGCGGACGAACTGATTCTCTTCAACGGCGACCTGCTGCACGGTGCCGGGGATGCGTGCGCTGACCTGAATGAGATGTCCGTCGACGGTGGCGTCGTCAGTATCTTCAGTGAAGGTGGAGTGCCACCAGAGACCGAGGACGATGATTGCAGCAAGCAGCACGCCGCCTGCGATGAGCAAGCGCCGGCGCGTGGTGCGCTCGTCCTTTTCGTCCTGAAGATCCTGTGCTTTCTGCTCTTCCTGCGTATTTGTTTCGGCCACTTATTTTCCTCCCAGATACTGTTTGTAGTTTTCCGCGTCGCCGAGCGCGCGCGCCAGGCTGAGGCGCGCCATGTTGAATTGATACTGGCTGGCGACGAGTTGCGCGTTGGCCTGAGCGTAGGCTGCAAGCGCGTCGGTGACGCCGAGGTTTCCGGCGAGTCCGTTTGAGTAAAGCAGGCGCGCCTCGCTGAGGGCTTCGGCGGCGAGGTCGACGTTGCTGCGGGCGACCTCGACGAGCTTGCGCGCGGCGGTGAGGTCGAGGAGCGCGTCACGGACGTCGGCGTCGACCTGCGCGTTCTTGTCGCTGAGCTCGGCCTTGAGTGCGTCGAGTTGGGCGGCGGTGTAGAGACTGTCACCGTGGAACTGCGCTTCTTTGAAGACGGGAATGCTGATGGTGCCGGTCGCATTGCCAGTGATGTGTGAGTGGCGGACGTTGACGCCGATATCGCCGATGTCGGCGTTGGCTTTGATGGTTGGCAGGCGCTCGGCGGTTGCGGCTTTGTGCTCTTCGATGCCGGCTTGGGTTTCTTCCTTCATGCTGGCGAGGTCGGAGCGGTTCGCTTTGGCGCGGGCGATTGCGGCGTTGGCGTCAGAGCTTTCAATGCTCAAAGTGTCGAGGCCGGTGAAGGCGTCGGCATCAGTGAGTGTGAACTTCTGGTCGAGCGGCATGCCGATGACGCGGGCAAGGGCGAGCTTGTCTTTGTCGAGAGCGTTTTGCGCGGCGATGAGCTGCTGCTCTTCACGCTGGTAGTCGACGCGGGCGCGGAGCTCATCGAGCTTGGGCGAGGTGCCTGCATCGTGACTGGCCTTGGCATCGTGGAGCGAGCCCTCAGCAGCTTTGAGCTCTGCTTCGACGCTCGCAACGTGGGCTTGATCGGCGACGACGAGGAAGTAGGCGTTGCCGACGGCGAGAATCACAAGCTGGCGGGCGTCTTTGGCGGTGAGGGTGGCGGCGTCAAAGTTGTGGCGCGCGGCCATGTAATGACGCAGCGAGGAGAGATTGAGGAGCGACCAATCGAGCTTGAGGCGGAGGTCGGTGTAGCCGAAGGGGCCGATGACGCTGGGGAAACCAGGAATGCGCAGGCCCTGCGCGGCGAGGTCGTTCTGCATTAACGCCTCGTTGACGTTGGCGTCGATCTTGGGCAGGAGGGGCTGGAGGGTTTCGAGCTTTTGGCCTGCAAGGGCGTTACGCTGCTGATCGATGAGGATGACGCCGAGGTTGTTTTTGAGACCGCGGGCGATTGCGTCGTCGAGGGTGAG
>CAIMNN010000262.1 GCA_903842845.1 uncultured Acidobacteriaceae bacterium
ATTTGTACAGAATTAGGGCATGGCAATTAGAAGTATTTGATGACACCATTTAAGTTGAGGCGTATACTTTCGTAAGTTTAGAGGAACCAAGCCTTTCAGTTATTTTGGTTATGCTCCCGTATAAGGAAACCAAACTAATAGGGTCATTTCTTATACGGAAGATGAGAAAGTTGAAGCGTTTCTTATGTCTAACCCTGATCTGAATCAAGAAGCGAGCAACAAAAAGAAGACCGGCAGAAAACTGATCATAGTAGCGATTTTGATGCTTATTGTGGGAGTGATTGCTACTCTCGCAGTGCGTTACTACGTTCATCCAGAGAAGGTCATCCTGGTGTTACACGGTTCCACCTCGGTGGGCGAGGAGCTTGCACCGAAGTTGGCCGAGTCCTTTCTGCGCGAGAACCGCAAAGCAACCCACACGGGAATTAACGTTGTCGGCAAGGACAGCGACGGCCATCCGCGTGTGCGCGTATGGGGCGATGTTCCAGGAGACCTTTTCCGCGAAGTGATCGAGATCTACGCCGCAGGTTCGGGCGACGCATTCAAGTGTCTGGCGACGGAGCAGGGTCCCGACCATTGCGATATTGGCATGAGCTCTCGTCCGATGAACGACCAGGACCAATCAAAGTTCCCAGTTCTTGAGAGCATGCACAACACGAAGAACGAGCATGTGATAGCGCTCGACGGCATCGCAGTGGTTGTGAATCCGCAGAACGCGGTGTCGCAGTTGTCGATGGAGCAGTTGAAGGCCATCTACACGGGGCAGATAACGAACTGGAAGGATGTGGGCGGCGCGGATGTAGCGATCGAGATCTACGGCCGCGACCAGAAATCAGGCACGGGCGAGATGTTTGCGCAGATGGTCATCGGCAAGGACGCGCAGGGCCATACGTTAAGCACAACCGTGCCGAAGAGCCACCAGTTGGAGAACGGCAGCTCAATAGTGAAAGCGGTAATGGACCACCCATACGCGATCGGCTATACATCATCGCCGCTAGTGAAGGACTCCAAGTCGCTGGCCATTTCGGATGCGACAGGCACAGCGCTGTTGCCGAGCGACCTTGCGATCGTGACCGAGGATTATCCGATCACACGGCGTCTGTTTCTTTATCACAAGACGAGTCCCACGGAGATGATCCGCGAGTTCATCGATTTCACCATCCACGAGAACGGTCAAAAGGCGGTTACCGAAGCGCATTATGTGGCGCTGACGCCGAAGACGTATAACGTGGAGCAGGTTCCGATTGACTCGCCTGCACAGTACAAAGAATTTGCCGCCAAGTACAACAAGCTGGGATTGAGCTTCCGCTTTTCCAGCGGCAAAATTGAAACTTTCGGTGACCAGCAGGTATCACTCGATAACCTGGCGCAGGATAACGTCAATCGATTGCAAGAGTATCTGATCCTGCATCCGAAAGCACGGAGCCAGTTCCTGCTCATTGGTTACTCAGATAATACGGGCGTTCCGGATACGAACTATCTCCTGGGTTTGGCACGCGCGAACAATGTGAAAAACAGCCTGGAAGCCTATGACGTGAGGATTGCGGTTGACCATGTCTTCAGCTTTGGCGCGGAGATGCCGGTTGCAAGCAACTCAACCGCAGCGGGCAGAAACCTGAACCGCCGTGTGGAAATCTGGGTACCGAAGAACGTGGATTAACCGAGCAAGTTGAAAGTGTACAGAATTCAGGCAGCATCATACACCGATATGTGATGCTGCCCTTTTTGTAAATACATTTATTGTTATGTTTTTATAAATTTTTACAATATTCAACAATATTCACATTCTTTTACATACTGTGTGGATCGTCCATTTGGGATACTGAAGAGAACAAATTTAGCTCAAAACTGCAAGTTTTATCAGGACCGAAAAGAATATGGATCTACAGCAGAACTTCAAATCACATCAACAAAAAACAGATCAAGAAAGCCGGAGATTGAAATGACAAACGCTCACATTCCCAGTGGGTCTGCATCCCCCGATTCTGTTGGACAAGGCAATCCACCGAAGCGTCCGCTACGTTTTCTACTCATTGTGCTTAGTGCGCTCATCGTTCTTGCCGGAGTTGCAGCAGCGGTAGTGAAGTACGTTGTTCACCCGGAGAAGACCATCCTGAAGTTGCAGGGTTCCTCCACAGTAGGTGAAGAACTTGCGCCGAAGATGGCTGAGTCGTATCTGCGCGATATACGTAAAGCAACCCAGATCGGCCGGGTCACGGTCAGCCAGAGCAAGGAAGGCTTCTCACATTTGCACATCTGGGGAGACAGGCCTTTCAGCCTTTACCGTGAAGTGATCGACATCAACATCAACGGTTCAAGCAACGCATTCAAGTGCCTTGCCGCTGACAAAGAAGCTGACCGTTGTGATATCGGAATGAGTTCGCGCACAGTCAGCGACCAGGACCAGGCGAAGTATCCGACGCTCGAAAATTTGCACTCGGTTCACGATGAGCACGTAATCGCGCTCGACGGCATTGCGGTTGTCGTGAATCCCAAAAACCCGGTAACTCAACTGACCATGGACCAGTTGCGCGACATTTATGTTGGCCGCGCCACCAACTGGAAGGAAGTTGGAGGGCCGAATGCTCCCATTGCGATCTATGGGCGTGGCGAGTACGCGGGCACTGCCGAGATGTTTGCACAAATAGTGCTGGGCAAAGACCCCGCAGGTCACCCCATCAAGGCAAGTGTTCCAGCGGCGCATCAGTTCCCCATAGGGACGCAGGTGATTAACGCGGTCAACAATGATGTGAACGGAATCGGGTACATTTCATCGCCGCTTGCGGATCAATCAAAGGCGCTGGCGATCTCCGACGCGGGCAATGACTGGATCTTCCCGGATGAACTTTCCATCGTCACTGAAGATTACCCGATCACGCGCCGGTTGTACCTCTATGACTTGTCGACAGCCAATCAAAACACCAAGGATTTCATCACCTATGCCTCACTGGGCAGCGGTCAGGATGTGGTGGTCGACTCGCATTACATAGCGCTGAACACCAAGAGCTACCCGGTCACTGAACTTCCGTCCGATGTGCCAAAGGAATACCGCGAGTTCACGACGAAGTTCAACAAGCTCGGTCTCAGCTTCCGCTTTGCCAGCGGAAAGATCGACGTGGCGAACGGGCAGCAGATAACGCTCGACAACCTGGCGCAGGACAACATCGTGCGTTTGCAGCAGTTCCTGCTGGCGCATCCCAAGGCGAAAAACACGTTCCTTGTGATCGGATTCGCCGACAACACGGGCGACCAGAATTCGAACTATCTGCTTGGGCTGGCGCGTGCGAACAACGTCAAGAACGCGCTGGAGGCATATGGCATCCAGATCCAGCCGGACCATGTTTATTCATTCGGCTCCGAGATGCCTGTGGCAAGCAACAAGACCGCCATCGGGCGCAATACGAATCGCCGCGTGGAGGTTTGGGTGCCGAAGAACGTGGATTAGATGATGTGAGATATACCCCGGCTGTTCCGCGAGGAATGCCGGGGCTTTTTTTATTTGCTGAAGAGCGGAACGTGGAAGGGCAGTTCGTCACCGCTGCCGGATTTCTTTTTGGTCTTGGACTGACTGTTCTCGCGCAGTTGCGTCTGCTGCGAGTTGATGCAAAGCCAGCCGGCGCGGACCTTCTGATAGAGGTGGGTATAAATGCCGCGCTCCTCGGCCGGGTTGCCGTTGACCTTGTGCTTGAGCGTGTAGGTGCCGTTGACCACTGCCACATCGCCGAGCAGGCGCACTGTGATGACATGCGAGTCGAGCGTAAGCGTCTTGTCATCGCTGTTGATGAGATGCGCAACAACCTGGTCGCGAGTTGAGACCTCGCCAAAGGACGATATCTCGACAAAGAGCGGCGACAGGACGAGCTCGAGGCCGTATTGATCGCGATGGTTGATGGAGACGGACCAGTTGTCCTCGATCTTCTGGAAGACCGGGATGTCAGGCGATTGCGCTGAAGTGATCGGAATCTGACTGACGGGCTTGCTCTCAGTGGTGGTTTGGGCGTTGGCAGGTAAGGCACAGCAGAAGAGGGTTAACAATGCTGCAATAGGGGCGTAATGCTTATTCATGAGCACAAATTCCTCAACTTAATGATAATCTCTCGGGCGTTTGCACTGGGCGCGGTGCTGCGTTTTTCCCACATTTTGTCATCAGCAATTCACAATGCCCTGGGAGGCGGGAGCGGCCTAGACTATAGCCTATGGCCCTGACCCCAGACCTGATGAACGACGCCGGCTTGCCCAGCAATATTGATGCTGAGAAGACGATACTCGGCGCGATACTGCTCGACAATCATGCGCACGCCGAAGCGGCGGAGAAGCTGATTGCGGACGATTTTTCGCTCGACTCACACCGTCGCATCTTCCAACGCATGGGCGAGCTGGTAGATTCATCGCGCGCGGTGGATATTGTGACGCTGGCCGAGGAGTTGGGCCGGCACAAAGAGGTTGAGTCGGTCGGCGGAGTGGCGTACCTGGCCGGGTTGACCGAAGGATTGCCGCGCAAGCCGGTTATCGAAGAGTACATCCGCATTGTGAAGGACAAGAGCCTGCTGCGGCGCTTGATGCTCATCTGCTCTTCGGCGATTGCGCGCGCGGCGGAGCAACGCGAGACGGCACTCGAGGTTTTGAATGCGGCTGAATCGCAACTGCTGGATGTCAGTCAGCGTGGAGTGGGCGATGGCTTTGCAAGCATCGAACAGATAGTCGCGAGCAGCTTTGGAACGATTGACAATCTGTACTCGCAGGCGCGCGAGATAACCGGATTGCCGACCGGCTTTAAAACTTTTGACATCATGACCAGCGGTCTGCAAAAGGGTGAGCTTTTTATTTTGGCCGCGCGTCCGTCGATGGGCAAGACGGCGCTTGCGCTCAACATCGCGCAGAACGCAGCGGTGCTCAACAAATCGGTGGTCGCGGTCTTCAGTTTGGAAATGAGCAAAGAGTCGCTGCTGAGGCGTTTGCTGGCGAGCCAGGCGTGGGTTGACCAGCGGCATTTGCAGACCGGCTTTCTGGGCCGCGAAGAGCAGGAAAAATTACGGACGGCGCTGGAAGCGTTGGTCGAATCGCATATCTATATCGATGACTCTGCCGGTATTTCGCTGGCCGAGATGCGCGCCAAGGCGCGACGGTTGAAACAGACCAGGGGGCATATTGACCTGATCATGGTGGACTACCTGCAATTGATGAGCGCGTCGCAGGTTTCATCGAAAGGCTACGAGAACCGCACGCAGGAGGTCTCGGCTATCTCGCGCGGGCTCAAAGCTCTGGCCAAGGAGATGAATGTTCCGGTGATGGCGTTGTCGCAGCTTTCGCGTGCGAGTGAACGGCGCGGCGAAGACAAGCGTCCGCTGTTGAGCGACCTGCGCGAGTCGGGCTCGATCGAGCAAGACGCCGACGTTGTGGCGTTCATCCATCGCGAATCGTATTACAACCGCGACGAAGAGAAGACCGACGCGGAGCGAATGGCCTCAGAGATAATCATCGCCAAGCAACGCAACGGCCCGACAGGCACAGTGCACTTGAACTTCCTCTCTCAGTTCACGCGCTTTGAAAACCAGGACCAGCACCACGAAGGATAGATGATTGTGCGTTAACTTACTGCGCCCAGGGCAGCACTTCGCTCGAGCATTTCATTGAATGCGTGAATGGGCGCGGGATGGCCGAATAAGTAACCCTGAAAGATACGGCATCCCAGTTGCTCCAAAAACATGTGCTGTGCCTCGGACTCAACGCCCTCGGCGATAACAACCAGGTCCAACGCCTTGCCAAGCGAGATGATGGCCTGCGCGATGGTGCTACTGCTGTTATCGATAAGGATGTCGCGGACGAAGGAGATGTCGATCTTCAGCTCGTCGATGGGGAAGCGCTTCAGGTATGCGAGCGAGGAATAGCCGGTGCCGAAGTCGTCGATGGAGAAACGCACGCCGCACTTCTTCAAGATATGCATCTTGGCGATGGTCTCACTCACATCCTTCATCAACACGCTTTCCGTAATCTCCAATTGCAACCGTGTGGGCTCGGCGCCCGTGCGCTCCAGTGCATCATAGACGCATTGCACAAACTCCCTGCGCTTGATGTCGAGCGAGCTGATGTTGATGGAGAGCGAGAGGGATGAAGTGAGCGGGCTTTTTGACCAGAGTACGAGCTGTCTGCATGCGGAGTCGATGACCCATTCGCCGAGTTTGAAGATCAAACCATTTTCTTCGGCCAGAGGAATAAAATGCCCCGGCGTTAGCAGGCCGTGGCGGGGATGGTTCCAGCGCAACAACGCCTCAGCGCCGATGACTTGTCCATGCTCCATCTGGGGTTGATAGTAGAGCTCGAATTCGTTGTTCTTGAGAGCCTGCCGCAACTCTTCATCCAACACCGCACGAGCCTCGACGGCGGATTGTAACGATGCTTCAAAGAAGCGAATAGAGCCCGGGCCCGCGCTCTTTGCCTGGGCCAGCGCAATGTCGCCTTGTTGCAGGATTAGATTCGGGTCGTTCGCATTAGATGCGTAGACAACGATGCCGATGCAGCAGCTCAAGTTCCATGTACGCTGCTCCAGCTCATACGGCATCTCCAGGCAATCATGGATCTCCTCGGCAATGACGCCTGCCTGCGCCGCAGCCTCTTGCGAGGTTCTACCTAGGCTGATCAGTTCCACAGCGAACTCATCACCGCCGATGCGCGAAACCAGACCTGCGTTGCGCCTGAAACTTGTGAGCCGCTTCCCAACTTCGCGTAAAACCTTATCGCCCGCTGAATGCCCCTGAGCATCGTTCAATGCCCTGAAGTTGCTCAGGTCGATGAATACAAGTGCCCGATACATTTGATGGGCGTCGTCGGATTCGATGCGTACTTGCTGCCCTTCCAAAAGCATCCTACGGTTGGCGAGCCCGGTGAGCGGGTCGAAGTAGGCGAGGTTGCGGATCTGCTCTTCGGCGAGCTTGGCGTCGGTAACATCTCGCACGACGGTGAGGATGCATCGCTCGTTGTTGATCATGATCTCGGCGGCCGATGCTATGGCCCAAAAATGCTTTCCGCTCTTCTTCCTGAGCCGGGTCTGGAAGTCCCGGCACTGCGAATGCTCCTTCAGTTCATTCACAAATCTTTCGCGATCCGACCTATCCTCCCATACCCCCATTTCGGGTGATGTTTTGCCAATGATCTCATCACGCGAATATTCGGTGACTTCCTCGAACCTCCGGTTTACATCCAGGTAGCGACCATCCTCCATGCGCGTAATGGTGATGGCGTCGATGCTGGTCTGGAAGGCGGTGCGGTAACGCTCTTCACTGGTCCATAATTTTTCAGCAGCAATTTTTTCTTCGGTTACATCGCGCAATACAGAATGGATGCAACGTTGCCCGCCAATATCAATGACAGATGCCGACATAAGCCCGTAGCGGATATCACCATTACGGTTCTTGAAGAGGAATTCGAAGTCGCTCATCGCCCCATCCCGGCGCAACCGGTCGCGCATTCTTTCGCGGTCAGGCAGCTCCGCCCATAGCCCCAGCTCGCCGGTGGTCTTGCCGCGAATCTCTTCCCCCTGATAGCCGATCAATTGTTGAAAGACCGTGTTTGCATCGATGATCCTGCCCGTTGCTTCTTCGGTTATCAGAATAGCGTCAAGGCTGGTTTTGAAGGCGGTGCGATAGAGCTCTTCGCTCTGGCGGAGTTGACGCTCCGCTTTTTTCAGCTCGGTCACGTCGCGAGCGGTGACAACCGCGCCGATGATATTGTTGTCCGGGTCGCGAATGGGTGCAAAGTTGAAGCTGCCCAGCCATTTCTGGTCAATATCCAGGCGATGGAGCACATACTCAACATTGACGCCGACCTCGCCACTTAAAGCACGCATCGCGGGTGTCTGGTCAAGCGGTAGCGCGTTGTCGTGGGCGTCCCTGACATCGAGAACCTTCGGCACGTCCTTAAATTCAAGGATGCATTCGCTTTTATGGGCAAACCTGAAAAAGGTTGCAAAGGCGTCGTTGTACTCTTGCAGGTCGCCGTTGGTGTCGGTGATGAATGTCGCATCAGGAGAGCTGGCCAGGGCAAGCTCAAGCTTTGCATGTTCGACGCGCAGAGCGGTATCAGCTTCTTTTTGGTCAGTGATGTCATCGGTGAAGATAATGACGCCGCCCACTGAGCCATCGGCGCGCCGCCACGGCATCACCTCCCAGCGCAGCCACTGCACTCTGCCGTCGCCGCAAAGCAGACGGTCTTCAGCGCATTGCACTGTCTCACCGGTCATGCCGCGTTGGTGGGCCGCCATCCAGCGCTCTTTGAGCTTGGGAAAGACTTCATAGTGCGAACGGCCGATCAGATTTTTTTTGCTGACCCCGTACTCCCGGCACCAGACATCGCTGGCGGTAATATAAACCATATCCTTATTGAACATGGCGACCGAATTCATGGAGTGCTCAATGAAGAGCTTGAGCAGGTTGCGGCTTGCACGCACGCGTGCTTCACTCTCAAGCGTTGCTAGGCGACGCTCGCTGAGCCGCATCCGCTCTGTGATCAGACAGATCGTCACATTGATCCCGATGAATATGACGACGGCGAGAAGATCTGAACGGCTGGTAATGATAAAGCTGTGGACCGGCTCAATAATCCAGTAAACAACAATGAGAGCGGAGAAAACAACAGCCAGCAAGCCTGGGCCCATACCGAATATCAATGCGCTGAGAATCACCGCTGGATAAAAAGTAACGAATGCAGGGAGTTGAATGCCAAACTGTGAATCCAGTATATTGCGTATCCAAAAGGCGATGAACACACTGAGAACTGCCAGGCAGTAGCGCGCTAGCGACCGTAGCGGGGGCCCGAATTCAAAACGGTGCATTGCGGCACCTCACTGAAAAAGCGCCATCGTTCATCTCATGAACAAGATGAATAGATTATTACAATGAGAAAAATGTAAACCGCTGTGACGTAAGTTACAACAGTAATCTATATATTTCTGACGCTTGTCACACACTGAGCTATTGATCGATTTCTGGTCAGTTGTGCGAGGAGTACTGGTCTCAATGAGCAATAGATTTCAATAATTTGACACTAGGTAAGCAGTGGCTTAACAATGTATTTTTTATCCGCGATGGCCGATGCCATTCCGGGCGAGTGCCGCCGCTGAAATGGTGAATGGTGTTGTGGCTGAGCAGCCAACAGACGAAAGGCCTGTTTGGTATGTGAATCAGCGCCGGTGCACGGCCGCGCTTATACGCGGCTGAAACCCGCGCCGCTCGGCTGTGATTGAATAGTAATGATGGCTAAGAGGAAGAAAAATTCCCTGCGCGGACGGCTTGGTGCCGGTGCGCGCAAATTGCGCGAGCTTTGGCTGGTTGGCCGCGCACTGGCTTTTACAGGCCACCCGGTGATGGCGCAGATAGTGCCGATGCGCTTTTGCAACCTGAGCTGCGGCTATTGCAACGAGTACGACAAGACCTCACAGCCGGTGCCGCTGGACGAGATGTTCCGGCGCGTTGACCACCTGGGCAAGCTGGGGACGAGCATTATTACGATTTCGGGTGGCGAGCCGCTGACGCACCCGGAGTTGGATGAGGTGATAAAGCGCATTCGCAGGACGGGTGCGGTGGCGGGGATGATCACGAATGGATATTTGCTGAACAAGGAACGCATTGAGCGGTTGAACAAGGCGGGCCTGGACCACATGCAGATTTCGATCGACAACCTTGAGCCGGACGACGTTTCGATGAAGAGCCTCAAGGTGCTCGACCGGCAGCTTGTGGCGTTGAGCGAGCATGCACTCTTCCATGTGAACATCAACTCGGTTGTCGGCGGCGGCATCAAGGACCCGAACGACGCGCTGGTGATCGGACGGCGCGCGATAGAACTGGGATTCACTTCGACGATCGGCATCATCCACGACGGCGACGGGCAGTTGAAGCCGCTCGCAAAGAAGGAATCGAAGGTGTGGTTTGAGATGCGCGGCTGGAAGAAAAAGAACTATTCGCGCTTCAATCAATTTCAAGAGGCAATTGCGCAAGGGCGTTCGAACGAGTGGCGCTGTCGCGCTGGCTCACGTTACTTGTACATCTGCGAGCACGGGCTGGTGCACTATTGCAGCCAGCAGCGTGGCTTCCCTGGCACGCCGTTGGTCGAGTACACGACGGCCGACGTGAAGCGCGAGTATTTGACCGCGAAGACATGCGCGCCGAATTGCACCATCAGCTGCGTGCACCAGATCAGCCACATTGACCACTGGCGCTCGCCGCAGACGATGACGGTTTCACCGGGCGGCAAGATGGGCTCGCACCATGGGCCGTCGGATGCGAATTTGTTCGATATTCTTTAGTGGAGTTGAGGTGAAAAAGCCCTGCGCTCAGATGAGTGCGGGGCTTTTGATTTTTAGCGACTGATTTTTTGCTTTTAGCGGCCTGAACTGCCGAAGCCTTTTTCTGCGCGGGCTGAGTCTTCGAGCTCGCCGACGACTGTGACTTCGCCGGTGAGGACGGGAACGGGAACCATCTGCGCTATCTTTTCTCCGGCTGCAATTTGGATGGGCGCGGCGGAGAGGTTGGTCATAACGATTTGGATTTCGCCGCGGTAGCCAGCGTCGATGACGCCGCCTGTTGTGGCAAGTCCGCGCGAGGCCATTGAGGAGCGGTCGCGAACCAACAATCCAAGAGCACGGCCTGTGTGCGGGTCGCGGGCTTCAACGGCAATGCCGGTGCGCAGACGAATTGTTGCGCCGGGAGCTAGTTCGGCGGCAACGAGCGAGAAGAGGTCGTAGCCGAGGTCTTTGCCGGGGTGGGCGACAGTCGGCGCTTTGGCGTCAGGGGCAAGGAGTTTTACGCGGAGCATGAACCAAGTGTAACTGGCTTTACACTGGTAGTAGATGTTGCTTGAGGTCGACAAATTTGCGGCTTTGGAAGCCGCCACGTTTGCCGGCGCGCTGCCTGCGGTTGCGGTGACGGCTGGCGCTGTTGCGTTCGCGGCTGGGCTAGCCTGGGGCGGGCTGAGTTACTGCGCGCTGTGGCCGGAGTCGCAGATATTCGGCGAGACGTTGATAGCGCCGAAGCGGCCGGGGGAGATTGCGCTGACGTACGACGACGGACCGAACCCGGCGTGGACCCCGCAACTGCTGGATATTTTGGCGAGGCAGAACATCAAGGCGACGTTCTTCCTGATCGGCAGCTACGCTGCGCGCGAGGCTGCGCTGGTGCGGCAGATGGCGGCGGCAGGGCACGTGATAGGCAATCACAGTTGGCATCATCCCAACCTTGCGCTGACCGGTGCCGCGCGTGTCCGCAATGAGCTGGTGCGGACAAAGGCAACGATTGAGGGCATCATAGGCAAGGAGGTGAAACTCTTTCGCCCGCCGTTTGGCGCGCGACGGCCCGAGGTGCTGAAGATTGCGCGGTCGATGGGGATGACGCCGGTGATGTGGAATTGCATGACGACTGATTGGTCGACGACCGACCCAGAGCTGATTGCGAAGCGGCTGATCGCAAAGGTGGAGAAAAATTGGGCGCGTGGCGTAGCGGCGAACGTGGTTCTGCACGACGGCAGCCACCTGACGCCGACGGCTTATCGCGGGCCGTCCATCACCGCGACGAAGCGCATCATCAGCCAATACAAACGGACGAATAATTTTGTGACGGTGGATGGCTGGATGTGAGCCGGCCTGTTGCCTGAGTAGTAAACATGGGGTGGTAAACAGTTACTCCAAACCGGTATGCG
>CAIMNN010000263.1 GCA_903842845.1 uncultured Acidobacteriaceae bacterium
CCGCCGGTGAGGTAGACGTCAAGCCAGCCGTCGTTGTCGAGGTCGCCGAAGTTGGCAGCCATGGTGGTGATGGCGCGGTCGAGTCCTAGTGCGTGTGGCGGCTCAGTGAATGTGCCGTCGTGATTGTTGCGCCAGAGATGTGAGACGGAGGCCTTGTGGGGTTTGCTCAGTTCGAAAAGGCCGACGTCTTCCATGGAAGTGGTGGAGTAGCCGCCGGCGAAGAGGTCGAGCCAGCCGTCGTTGTCGTAGTCGAAGAACCAGGTGGGGAATGTATAGCGATTGCCGCCGAGGCCGGCCTCCTCGGTGACCTCTGTCCACTTCCACTCGCCGGTTTCAGGATGGTTGGGATCTTTAGGGCCGTCGTTGCGGAAAAGGAAGCTGGGGCCGAACATGGTGGAGAGATAGAGGTCGATGCGGCCGTCGTTGTTGAAGTCGCCCCAAGCTGCGCCTTTGACGTAACCGAGGTTTGCGCCTTTGGGGTTGGGGTCAGTGGGAGTTTTGCCTTCGCCGTGTTTGTCAGCGCCGGGCGAGGTGACCAAGGTGAAAGTGCCGTCGTGATTGTTATGGAAGAGCAGACTGGGGTGGTCGCCGCCGGCGAGAGCGTAGCTGTTGAAGTGCTCGCCTGACTCGTGGCCGACGAAGAGGTCGAGCCAGCCATCGTTGTCGTAGTCGGCGAAGGCTGCGGCTTGCGTGGGACCGGCGGTGAGAAGGCCGGCCTCTTCGGTGACGTCGTCGAAGGTGCCGTCGCCATTGTTGCGGAGAAGACTGAGCGGGTACTCGCCGAAGCTGCCCCACCATGCACCGCGCAGTACGAGGATGTCCGGATGGCCGTCGTTGTTGTAGTCGGAGAGGATGAGGTTGAGTCCGCCGAGTTCGTCATCGAGACCGGCTTCGTGAGTACGGTCAGTGAATGTGCCGTCGCCGTTGTTATGAAAGAAGTGCATGTGGTCGAGCGGTGTGGATGAGGAGATGACTATGTCGAGCAGGCCGTCGCCGTCGAAATCTTCAACAATAGCGCCACCGGAGCGACCAAAGGCATTGACGCCGGCCAGTGCTGCAACCTCAGGAAAGTAGCCGATGTCGTGCTCAGATTCAAAGAGCGTGGGCGCGGCGAGCCACTTGGCGGGAACGTCCTGCGGATAACGGCCAAGCTGCTGGTAGGCGATGTTCATTAACCAGATTGCCAGATTGCTGTTGGGGTCGAGCTCGGTGAGGACGCGGGTGTACTCGCGGATTGCGCCTTCAGCTCCACGTGTTTTTTTGTGGCGCGCTTCGCCGCGCAAAGGGAAGACGCAGGAGAACTGATTGTGCATTCCGATGCAGTTTTCCTGTTCGCCGAGGCGGAGATAGGCGAGTGCGAGTTCCATATGAATCTTGGTGAGAATGTTGTGCGGGATCTGAGCAGCGAAGGGCTCAACGTCTTTGGCGAGGAGCTCGAGGTTGTCGACGGCGTCAGAGCTGAAGCCGGCGCGGAGTTGCTCGTTGCCAAGTTCGACGCGGACTGTAACCTCGTCGCCGAGGTTGAGCTTCTTTTTTAGCAGGTCTTGGTAATAGGGGATGCGGTCGGCCTGTTTGTTGGGCTCTGCTTTCCAGTCTTCCGCGGAGAAGATGGCCTTGATGCGGTCACCCATGCGGCGCGCGCCTTCACCGTGCGGGAGCGGGGCGATGGGCGCTACAGGCCAGACGGATGGTGAGGCGTGGCCAGTCTGCGACGCGGCGCTGAGAGGAATGAGGAGCGCGAGCACGAGGAAAGAGAGGCCGGAGTGGCGGAGGTTATGCATCAGATTATTTAACAGAACAGCTATGGCTCAACCTTCAATTTTACGCCGGATGGAGTCGCGAGTTGCATCAGAGATGGCAGGCATTGCGCCGGGTTGCGATGCGATGAACGCGCCCCACTGATTGCCGGCCTCGTTGAGGCGCTCGAGGCTGGAGCCGCGGAGCAGGTAGTTAGTGATGGCGGCGGTGAAGGCGTCGCCTGCGCCGATGGTGTCAGCGAGTTTGACCGGGATACCGGGATGGGCGTGCCACTCATCGCGACGGACGAGGAGTGAGCCGGTGCCGCCGCAAGTGATGACGACGAGATCGAGGCGGGGAAACTCGGCGAGCAACTTCTCGGCTCCGTAGCGGAGGCGGGTTTTGTCCCACTCGGGTTCACCGGGGGCGGGAGCAGTGGCGAGGCCGAGGAGATAGAGGACTTGCGGGACCTCAGTGTCGTTCATCTTGACGACGGTTGCGAGGGCGATGGATTCGGTAAGGATGTCAGCGGTGTAGAAGGGCACGCGGAGGTTGACATCGAAGACGCGGATGCAGCCGGAGCCGCTGGCGGCGACGAGTTGCTGAATGGTGGCGCGGGAGGTGGAATTGCGTTGGGCGAGCGAGCCGAAACAAATGGCTGCGGCGCGTGCGGCGAGGAGGAGCCACTCTTCACTGGCGTCGAGGAAATCCCATGCGGCGGGTTCGTGAATGGTGTAAGAGGGCTGGCCGTTGTTGAGCGTGACGGTGACGCGACCGGTTTCGGCGCGGGGGTCCATCTGGATGGCGGAGGTTTCTACGGGAAGCGGGCGGAGGATGTCGAGGGCCTGCTCGCCGAGTGGGTCGCGTCCGATGCGGCTGAGGATGTAAGCGCGGCTGCCGAGACGGCCAGCCATGACGGAGAAGTTGGCGGGTGCGCCGCC
>CAIMNN010000264.1 GCA_903842845.1 uncultured Acidobacteriaceae bacterium
GAACGCGCCGCAGAATGCTCTGGCCGGCAGCGCAGAGTTTTACCTGGGCGAGATCGGTTACCGCGAAAAGAACTACGAAAGCGCAATCAAACATTACAACACGCTGCTGGAAAAGTTTGACGGCAACAACAACTCCGCCGCCGCGCAACTGCACAAGAGCTATGCGCTCATAGCGCTGAAGAAGCGCGAAGCGGCAATCCATGAACTGCACTCGCTCATCGAGCGCCACCCGCAAACCCCCGAGGCCGACCAGGCTAAGAACAAGCTGGCGGCGCTGGAGGCGGGAAGATAGAAGAACAGCGTCTAGGGCCTGGGGTCTAGCCAGTAGGGTGATGGGTAGAACGCGAGTCGATGTATAAATTCGGTGAAGAAGCAAAGAAAAAGCCCCGCATAACGCGGGGCTTTTCTGCTATTGGTTTTTTATAAACCAGCTTATGATCCCTTTGTTGCACGTTCACACAAGAAACTACTGGCTAGACCCTAGGCCCTGGACGCTGTTTTATTTCAGGTTGTTCATCAGCTTTTCAAAGACCTCGCGAGAGGGCTTGGTGACTGATTCGGGCTGCTGGCCGAGCGGGACATCGACGATGTGAAGCTGGTCGATGAAGGTCGGCTTTTCGGTCTCAATGTAGAAGACGCCGGTCAGCACTTCGCCGTTCGCCTGTGCTTCCATGAGGGTGTGTACGGAGTTGATCTTGTCGGTGGGGTCGTAGTCTTCGCGCAGCTTGCGCAGCCGCAGGCTCGAGCCGTCGTGCATGGTGACGTCGCGAACTTCGCCGGAGTCATAATCAACATCGATATCTTCAAAGCTGGGGACGAAGCCGACCTCGTTGATGGGCTCGTCATTCTCCTGCATGAACTTGTAGCTCTTGGTCGAGCCTTCGTGGTCGTTGAAGGTGACGCAGGGGCTGATGACATCAAGAAGCACAGTTCCCTTGTGCGAGATGGCTGCCTTGAGCATGGCGAGGAGCTGTTTTTTATCGCCGCTGAAGCTGCGGCCTACGAAGGTTGCGCCGAGCTGGATGGCGAGCGAGCAAGTGTCAATGGCCGGCAGGTCGTTGATGACGCCGGTCTTGAGCTTGGAGCCGATGTCGGCGGTGGCGGAGAACTGGCCCTTGGTGAGGCCGTAGACGCCGTTGTTCTCGATGATGTAGATCATCGGGAGGTTGCGGCGCATGAGGTGGACGAAGCCGCCCATGCCGATAGAGGCTGTGTCGCCGTCGCCGGAGATACCCAACGTCAGCAGCTGATGATTGGCGAGCATTGCGCCCGTGGAGACGGCGGCCATGCGGCCGTGAACGCTGTTGAAGCTGTGCGAGCGCGAGAGGAAGTAGGCGGGGCTCTTGGAAGAACAGCCGATTCCGCTCATCTTCATGACGCTCTCGGGCTCGACGCCCATCTCATAAAGCGCGTCGATGATGCGCTCGCTGATGGCGTTGTGTCCGCAGCCGGCGCAGAGAGTGCTTTTGCCGCCGCGATACTCGAGGATGGGAAGGCCGATGTGGTTGACCTTGGGATTGGGAGCGGTCGTAGTTGCCATGATCTATTTGCCCTCCTGTGCGATGAAGCTTTCAGTGACGGAGCAGGCGTCGATAGGCAGACCGTCGTAATGCAGAATGGAGCGGAGCCGGGTTGCGAACTCGGGCTTGGTGTCAAGCAGGATGAGTGACCGCAGTTGAGCGTCGCGGTCCTGCTCAACGATGTAAACGCGCTCGTGCTTGGCGATGAACTCGTGCACGGTCTTGTTGAATGGATAAGCGCGGACGCGAAGATAATCGACGTCAGTTCCCTTCTCGGCCTTGATCTGGTCGAGCGATTCGAGGACGGCGAAGTCTGAACTGCCGCAGGCGATGATGCCGACCTTTGCACCGGTGTCGCGGACGACGACGGGCGCGGGGACGAGATCTCGTGCGTTTTCAAATTTGCGCTGGAGGCGGTCCATGACGACCTTGTACTCGTCCGGCTTCTCGGTATACTTTGCGCTCTCGTTGTGTCCGGAGCCGCGGGTGAAGTAAGCGGCGGCGGGGTGTTGCGTGCCGGGAAGCGTGCGCCAGCCGATGCCGTCGCCGTCAACATCCTTGTAACGGGCGAAGGAACCGAGGCGATTGAGGTCTTCCGCGGTCAGGACCTTGCCGCGGTCGAGCTTCTTTTCCGGGTAGTCAAAAACTTCGGTGACCCAGTTGTTCATGCCGAGGTCGAGGTCGCTGAGGACGAAGACCGGCGTTTGCAGGCGCTCGGCGAGGTCGAACGCTGCGTAACCGAACTCGAAGCACTCCTTCACGGAACCGGGCAGCAGCATGATGTGCTTGGTGTCGCCGTGAGAGAGGAACGCGGTGGAGAGCATATCTGCCTGCGAGGTGCGCGTCGGCATGCCTGTTGAGGGTCCGGTGCGCTGCACGTTGAAGATGACACCGGGAATCTCAGCGTAGTAGCCGAGGCCGCTGAACTCCGCCATGAGGCTGATGCCGGGGCCGGAGTTGGCGGTCCTGGAACGTGCGCCAGCCCAGCCTGCGCCAAGCACCATGCCGATGGCGGCGAGCTCGTCTTCAGCCTGGATCACTGCGAACGTCGCTTTGCCATCGTCGGTCACGCGAATCTTCTTGAGCAGGTCGCTGGTGGACTCGATCACCGAGGTCGAAGGCGTGATGGGATACCACGCGACAACCGTGACGCCGGCGAAGACAGCACCCATTGCCGCGGCAGCGTTGCCATCGATGATGATCTTGTCGGTGTTCTGGTTCATGCGCTCAACGCGGTAGTGGTCCTGCGGAGCGAAGTTGGCCTCAGCGTACTCCCAGCCGGCTTTGACTGCGCCAAAGTTGAGGTCGAAGACCTTCTGCTTTTTGGCAAACTGGCGATGCACCGCCGACTCTATCTCTTTGAGCTCGATGCCGAGAACCTGCGCAACCACGCCGACGTAGACCATGTTCTTGACCAGCTTGCGCAGCTTGGCCTCGGGGCAGATGGCGGCGGTGATCTTGTCGAAGGGGACGGGATAGCTGATGATGTCAGAGCGCAGAGCGGCGAGGTTGAGATTCTCCTCGTAGATTGCGATGCCGCCGGTGTGAAGCTGAAGCGCGTCGTCTTTGGCTGACTCAGGATTGAGAGCGACGAGGACCTCGGCGTCGCGCTTGCGGGCAACATAGCCATGCTTGCTCACGCGGATGGTGAACCAGGTGGGCAGGCCGGCGATGTTCGATGGGAAGAGGTTTTTGCCGCTGACAGGAATGCCCATCAGGAAGAGGCTCTTGAGGAGAATGCTGTTGGCAGACTGCGAGCCTGAGCCGTTGACTGTAGCTACTTGTATGCTGAAGTCGTTGATAAGCGTTTTGGTATTGCCCTGCTTTTGACCCAGGGCTGGGTCTGCGATCGCCACTGGCGGTGTTCCCTTCAGATGAGATACGGAACGAGGAAGTTCTAATCGTTCAACACTTCATTATAGCTCTTGATGAGTGCTAGATGTTTCATGATGGGGTTCGACTCTTTTGGCATTGTGATAGGACGGTAAATACTGTTTTCACTTCAGGAAAATGAGTTAAATTTTTTATTTTTGTGCGCTAGTAGTGATGGACTCAATATGAGCCGAGTCCTTCGCCCACCGCCGAATCAGCAGCAACGCAATCGAAACCAGCGCAATAGTAAGCCCTATCCACAACCCATAGATTCCCCAGTGAAAAACAAAGCAAAGTGTGAGCCCCAGCGGCAGCCCAAACACCCAATAGCCAAAGAAATTGGCCAGCATCGGATAGCGCGTTTCGCCCAACCCCCGCAGCGCTCCGGTGCAGACCGTCTGCATGCCGTCAAATATCTGGAACGCCGCCGCAAGTCCAAGCAGCGCCGGTCCCATCGAAAGAACAAGCGGGTCCGACGTATAGAGCTTGATGAGCGGGATTGGGAAAAGAAAGAACGCGAGGCCGGCGATGACCATGAACCCGACACCTAAAAGAAGAGATAACCATCCGGCGCGGCGCGCGCGTGCGTGGTCGCCTGCACCCGTTGCGTGCCCAACGGCTACCGCAGCACTCGAACTAACGCCCAGCGGCACCATGTAAGTCACGCTCGCGTAGTTGAGAACAATCTGGTGCGCGGCGAGTGCGATGGGCACAGGCGGAACCCATCCTGCCGCAACAGTGGCGAGGTTCCACGCGCCGACTTCAAGCAGCATCTGCCCAGCCGCCGGCAGTCCGAGCTTGACCAGCAGCCGAATCCGGCCCAGTTGCGGCCCAGCCCAGTGATGGAAGAGCGGATGGCCGCGCTTGCGTTCGTAGTTCCAGGCAAAGCCAAGCAGCGAGACGGCCATCATGACACGCGCGATGCAGGTGGACAGTGCGGAGCCGTCAACGCCAAGTGCGGGAAAACCGAGCTTGCCGTAGATGAGCACCCAGTTGAAAAACCAATTGATGAGGTTTGCGCCGACGTAGGTATAAGTGACAACACGGACCTGTCCGACGCCTTGGAGATAACGACGCACGCCACCGTAGATGAGCAGCGGGAGCGTTCCATAGTTGAGGATGCGGAGATAGCTTCCGGCTGGTAGAGCAACCGACGGGATGATGCCGAACCAGGTGAAAGAGTAGCTGGTGATGTGTAGGAAGAGCATCACAGGCAGCGTGACGGCGATGGCGAGATAGAGGCCCTGAGCGAGCCAACGGTGGCAGTCGTCGTGGTCGTTGCGGCCATAGGCCTGCGAGATGAGCGTGTCGAGGCCGAGCAGCAAGCCAAAACCGAAGAGTGCTGGCGTGTAGTAAACCGCGTTGCCGAGCGCTACGGCGCCAATCGCCGCCGGCCCCAGGTCGCCGACCATGATGGTGTCGACGATGCCCTGCGCCATCCAGCCCAGTTCGCTGAGGACGACAGGGACTGCCAAGGCTACAAGGCCTTTGAGTTCGCTGCGCCACTGGCCGGGGGAAGAGGTCATACTCTCCACTTTAAATGAAGTGATGAAACCGGAAAATTTTCAGGACGCGATGTAACCGAGCGCGCGAGTGATACGTATTGCTTGAATGAAGAAATCTGCGCGGACTGCTAAAATCCGAGTGACGCAATTTTGCATCCTTTTTATTCAACAAACAGGCAATATTTGCCGCACTTGACCGTTATCAAAGTGGACCGGTCGGAGAAGCAGCAACGGCGGGAGATCTAAGCAAAGATGAGCGCGCGAAACCGAGTATTGATCGTATTGGGTGTGCTGCTGGTCGGCTCACTCATCTGGTATTGGTTCTCCCAGGACCACTCCACCGACCTGAAGCTGATAGGCACAGTCGACGCCAACGAGGTTTTGGTCGGCGCGCGGGTCAGCGGCCGCGTGGAGCACCTGTACGTGCAGGAAGGCGACACCGTCAAAGCCGGCCAGTTGCTCGCGACGATCGAGAGCGCAGACCTCTCCGCCGCTGAGCGCGCAGCGCTGGCCACGCACGCAAGCCAGGAACAAAAACTCGCAGCGACGGAAGTCACCGAGCGGCAGACAAGCGGCGAGACGTCGAGCGCAGCTGCGAGTGCGGAGGCGAGCCTGAAGGCGGCGCGCGCAAACCAGTCGCAAGCAGAAGCGAATTTGGCTCATCAGCAGGCAGATACGCGGCGCATTGTGGAGTTGGCCAACCAAGGCGTTGCCAGCGCGCAGGCCCGTGATGAAGCTGTGACAGCCGAACAGTCTGCCCAGGCGGCATTGGACGCAGCACGGCAAAATGTCGCAGCAGCCGAAGCCGCGCTCAAACAAGCACGCGCTCATGAGCTGTTGACCGAAGCCGCAAAGAAAGACGTCGCCGCAACGCGCGGGCTTGCGGCAAATTCGCAGGCGCTGGCCGAGCAGGCGCAGGTGCAACTCGGCTACGCGCGCGTCGTCGCGCCGGTTGATGGCAAGGTTGAGGTGTTGGCCGCGCGTGAGGGCGAAGTAGTGACTGCCGGCTCGCCCATTGTGACCGTCATCCAGTTGAGTCAGACGTGGGTCTACGCACCGCTGCCGGAGACGCAGGCCGATTCGGTGCAGTTGAACGATGTGCTCAAAGTGCAGATGCCAAGCGGCGCGGTGGTCGACGGCCGTGTGATTGCGAAATCCGCCGAGGGCGATTTTGCCACTCAGCGCGACATCAACGGCAGCCGCAAGCGCGACATCCGCACCATGCAGATCAAGCTGCTCATCCCCAACGATGGCGAAAAGTTTGTGCCGGGCATGACGGCGTGGGTTTTTATCCCCAAAGCGAAATTGAAAATCCAGTGAGAAATTAAAAATTGATGAGCGCGGAAAAGAAAATCATTACAGGCGCGGCGATGGCGGTGGAGAATATCGTCAAGCGCTATGGCGACTTTGAAGCCGTCAAAGGCGTCAGCTTCGAAGTGAAAGAGGGCGAGATATTCGGCCTCCTCGGCCCGAACGGCGCGGGCAAAAGCACGCTCATCCGCATGATGACGACACTGATTCCCGTCACCGAGGGGCGTGCGCTGGTTGCCGGAATTGACGTGATGAAGGACCCCGACGATGTGCGCAAGATCATCGGCGTGATTCCGCAGGCGATGACCAGCGACCCTGACCTGACGCTCGAAGAAAACCTCAGCATCTACGCCAAGCTCTACGGCGTCCCCAAAGCGCAGCGCGAGAAGAACATCAACGACGTGCTCGAAGCCGTCGACCTGACCAAGTGGCGCGACGCGCAGACGAAGACGCTTTCCGGCGGCATGCGACGCAGGTTGGAGATTGCGCGCGGACTGGTGCACTCGCCGCGCATGTTTTTCCTGGATGAGCCGACGACGGGCCTCGATCCCGTCTCACGCATCGCCGTGTGGGAGATGCTGAACAAGCTGAAGCACGAGCGCAATCTCACGATGTTGCTGACGACGCACTACATGGAAGAGGCGGACAAGTTGTGCGACCGCATCGCGATCGTCGACCACGGCAAGCTGGTTGCGCTTGGAACGCCGGAAGAGTTGAAGGCAGGCGTTCCGGGGACCGATGTCATCGAAGTGCGGTTCACGCATGAGCGCGATGATTGGAAGCAGAAGCTCGAGAAGTTGCCACATGTGATGGAAGTCGAGCCGCAGTCGGCGGGCTTCTATCGCGTGCTGACTGAAGACGGCTCAAAAACCGCAATTGCGCTGGTGATGATGACCAGCGAAGAGCATGAAGCCCTCGCCAGCTTCAGCGTGCAGAACACCACGCTGGACGATGTGTTTGTGCATTACACGGGACGGCAATTGCGCGACGAAACGGTCAAGGCGGTCTTCACCATGCCGACCAAACCGGGTTCGCTCTAAAGCGGGAGAAAAATATGCAGCGAATGATGGCCATTGTCGAACGTGAGATGCGGAAGTACTTCCGCTCGCCGGTGCTCATGCTCATGTCGCTGGTGGTGCCGCTGATTCAGCTCGTCATTCTGGGCAACGCGTTCGGCGGCAAGATCCACGGAACGCACGTCGGCGTTGTCGACCACGACCACGGCCCACAGGCCGTCAAGGTGCAGGAGTCGTTCGACGCGGTCGCCGTCAACCTGAATACATTTACGACCGTGCGCTATGAGGACGAAGTGCAGGCGCGCGAAGATGTGCGAACGGGCAAGATAGACGCGGCGGTCATCATCCCCGCGCAGTTTTCGCGGCGTGTATATGCGCAGGATGCGCCGAAGATAGCCCTCGTAGTGGACAACAGCGACCAGTTCACCAGCGGCAGCATTGAATCGGTGATGCAGCAGATGGTGACGGCGCTGAATCAGCCGGTGATAGAGCCGCGCGTGGTGAAGCAGACGGTGCTGGAGATTGTCGAGCTGTATCCGTATGTCGAGTACATGAAGTTCTTGTTGTCGGGCTCGATAACGCTGGCGATGTATGTGTCGGTGATGATCGGCGGCGGCATGCTGTACATCGACGACAAGGCGCGCGGAGTCCATGAAGGCTACCTGGTCACTCCGATAACAAAACTCGAACTGGTGCTGGGGCTGAATGTTGCTGGTTCATTGAAAGCTGTGCTGGCGGGCGTTTGTTTGACGGTCATCGGCTCGCTCATAGCGGGACTGTCGAC
>CAIMNN010000265.1 GCA_903842845.1 uncultured Acidobacteriaceae bacterium
GCCATAAAAATTGTGCAAATAGCGGATTCGATTGGCGCGAATGTTTTGCCTGATGAGATGCCATACAGAATTTCATTGGCCACATGCCCAATGCCTGCCTACAATTCTCCTCTATGAAGAAGCTCGCGCCTTGCCTTGTCCTGTTGTTCGCCATCAACGCTTTTGCCGCACCGCCGCAGCAGAAGAAACCGGCGATTACCGGCTCGGCGACTATCACTGTCACCGGTGCGGGCGAGCAGAGCGGCACATACAACCCAAAATATTTAGCAGGCGACTGGTTCACAACCAGCTCGGACGGCCATGCCACCGTCACGTTCGACACCGGCATGGGAGCGCGGCGAGCAAAGCTAGATTTGGAGTGGGATGGCGCATCAACGACGCAGACATTTAATAAAGAGCGCGAAGCACTCGGCAACCACAAGGGCGCGAGCTTTTATCTCTCGCTGATGGGCTCGGGCGCAGAGGACCAGATGGGCGAGCCCAGCGGCTCGAACACCGTGACGCTGACCATCACCAAAATGGATGCGACGACGCTTGAAGCGCGCTTCGACGGCACGGTCACCAAGTACACAAACATGACGCGCGGCAATCCCGAGTGGCATGTGAGCGGCACGCTGAACCTGCACCGCTTTATGACGCCGAACGGCACAACGACTTATCTCTCCGCGAATGGCGCGACGACCGGCAGCTTGGGCAACTGCGATGCGACGATTCACGACAAGCTCGTAGGAGCGGAGTGGCGGTCGCCCTCTGAATGTGAGGTCAAGTTCGACCAGCATGTGCGCGAGGCCATCGACCGCAGCCTCGCTCCGGCGCTGCACTCGCTCACTGGCGCGGGTTGGAGCGCGAACAAACAGCCGAAGCTGGGGCCCATTGATTCCATCGCGCGGCACACCGAGACGAAGCCGTATCAGCTCGACTTCACAAGCGCCGGAGCGTACGTGTTCTCGCTGCGCAATGCCAACGCGGGCAAAAACTCCGCGGCACAGCAAGAGGCCATGCAACAGCAGATGGCGGTGTTAATGAAGGACATTGCAAAGAATCAGAAACAGATTGAAGCGCTCAGCCATCAATCCGCAACGCTCGGCCAGGGCGACAATCTTTCAGTCCGTGTGACGGTGAATGATACAAGCGTTGAAGTCGTCAGCTTCCGCCCGCCATTCACCACTTCCCCGCTCCCCGGCGGCGGAGTTGTGCTGCACATTCCTGCTGCGCAGGCTCGCACCGGCGGCGGTGAAGATGCGGCGATGCCGGAGACGTTGATCCTGCTGGGACCCTGGGGCGCGGCAAGCGGAAAGAAACTCGACGCCGAGAGCGAAGTGGTGCACGCAACCGCCGCACTCAACAAAACCAAACCGCTGCTTTCAGTGCAGACGATTACCGTGCGCGTCGAGGGCACAGACGCGAACGCAAAGCAATTCATTCAGTCAATCGACTGGAGCGCGCTGCGTTCTTTGCTTCAGTAAATATTCAACTACAAAAAAATTGGCGCCCCAGGATTCGCAAGTTCGCGAACAATGGGACGCCAGAGCCAGAAGCCAATTTCATTTGTGCAGCAAACTGTTTACTTTGCTGCCACGATGGTCAGTGTTCCAGTGGCTGTAGCGGAGTAATCCGAACTGGCCGGGACCGCTGTCACCGCATAGCTGCCAACCTTGATGGGTGTCACCTGTACGCCGTTTTGCGTGTAGGTGACTGTGACCGCCAGGTTGGTCGGATTGGTGTAGACCGCAGCCGAGATCGCCTTGCCGGTGTAGGTCTGGGTCAGCGAGCCGAGCGTGATGGAAGCCTGGAACGGCTTGATGGTCAACGTACCGGTGGCCGACGCCGCATAGTTCGGATTGGTCGGGACCACATTCACCGTGTAGCTACCAGCGTGAATCGGTGTCACCTGTACGCCGTTTTGCGTGTAAGTGACAATCACCGCCAGGTTGGTCGGGTTGGTGTAGATGGCGGGCACAATCGCATTGCCCGTGTAGGTCTGCGTCAGTGAGCCGAGCGTGATGGTTGCCTGCGCCTGCTTGATGGTCAGTGTTGCGGTGACCGTACCCGTGTAATTCGGATCGTTTACAACCACAGTCATCGTGTAGCTACCAGCATTCGTCGGAGCAGCGACAACAACGCCGTTCTGCGTGTAGGTGATGCTCACCGCGAGCTTGGCCGGGTTGGTGTAGACCGGAACAGCGATTGCCGAGCCCGTGTAGGTCCAACTGAGTGCGCCGAGGGTTATCGATGCATCATCCGGATCGACGGTGAGGATGGATGGCTGCGAGTTGCCAGCCGGGTTGTTGGCGTCGCCCGAGTAAACGGCGGTGAGTGAGTGCGTGCCCGCGTTGAGCACAGGCGTCGTCCAGAAGGCGCAGCCATTGCTTGCCAGTTTCAGCGTCGTCAACGCATTGCTGCCGTCGAGGATGTTAACTGTTCCGGTGGCCGAAGTACCCTTCACCGCTGATGCAACGCAGATAGTGTCATTCACAAGAGCCGGGTAAATGACCTCAGTGGCTGAGAGGGTCATGGTCACAGCCGGGTCGAACAGCAACGAGCCAGCCATACCGATCGATTGCTTGGCGTAATTCGGAGCCGGCGCGTTCAGATTGTTGCTGACCAATGTGATGGTTCCGTTCGTCGGGCCGCTGGCCGTCGGCGTGAAGGTGATGCCAAGCAGGCAGGTCGTACCTGCGGCCATGGTTACTGACGCTCCACCAGCGGGAATCACAGTGCAATCGCCGTTGTGCGAGTTATCCAACGTGAAGTTGGGGCTGACAGAAGGATTGGCGTTCGAAGTCAACGACTCGATGGTCAGCGGCATGTTGCCGATGTTCTCAACTGTCACTGTCTGCATTGCGCTGGAGCTGCCCACCGCGGTTGCGGGGAATGTCAAAGACGGCACATCAGCCAGGTCTTCCTTGATGAAGAGGTGATTGATGCCGTCGCCGATGTAGAGGTTGCCGGCCTGGTCCACACCAATGCCATAGACCTGGTCCAGTTTGCGCGTTGAAACCACGCTCTGCACGTAACCCTTGGCTGTCGGAGTCTCCTTGTCGATGCGGCGGTTGAAGGTGTCAGCAACATAAACATTCCCGTTGCCGTCGACCGCGACTTCGTATGGGTCGATGACGTTGGTTTCTATCGTCGACTGAACATAGCCTGAGCCGGTTGCAGTTTCCTTGACGATGCGGCTGTTGAGCGTATCGGCGATGTAAATGTTGCCAACCAGATCAACGGCCAGCCCGTAAGGATAGTGGAGCCCGCTTCCCACCAGGGTCTGCGTGTAGTTGCCGTTGTTGTAGGTAAGGATCACAACGCGGCTGTTGGTGGTATCGCTGATGTAAACGTTGCCGCCGGCGTCGACGGAAACAGCGGTGGGATAAGAAAGATTGACCGTCGGCAGTGTGCTCTCGACAAAACCGTTGCCGGTCAAGGTCTCCTTGAGCACGCGCGAGTTCTTTGAATCGGCGATATAGAGATTGCCCGCGCCGTCGATGGCTACCGCTGAGACCTGGTTGAGTCCGCTGCGGAAGACCGAAGAGGTGTAGCCGTTGCCGTTGGGCGTCAACTTCACTACCTGGTTGTTATCGTAGTCGGCGTAGTAGACATTGCCCTGCTGGTCAAAAGCTGGACCGTTGGCGGAGAGGTTATTGCCTGAGGCGATCACCGATTCCGTGCCGGCTAAAAAGCTGATCTGCGGGCCTTCGCCGTAACCGGAGAGAAACGCGGTCGCGATCGGTGCGCCGGCGGTGTTCGTCAAAACAACTGAGCCGTAGCGTGCGCCAGAGAAGCGCGGCGTGAAGTTCACATTGACCGTGCAGATGGCGCCTGTTGCATACTTCGTGCCCGGTTTGCAGGTGCCGGTTCCAGCATCGGCAAAGTCCAGCTTGGCCGTGCCTTGCGTGTTCACAGAAATTCCACCCAGCGTGCCAGTGGTATCGAAAACGAACGACAGCGTCTGCGTAGTGCTCGGCGTACCGATATTCACTGCGCCGAAATTTCCATCGGAAAGTGTTTCTTCGATCACGCGGCTGTTGTCGTCATCAGAGATGAAAACGTTGCCATACTTGTCGATCGCGACACCATCAGGATAGTAAAGCTGGCTGGTCGGAATCGCATTCCAAACATAGGCGCCCTTGGAGGTCAGCGTCGCCATCAAGATCTTGTTGTGATACGTATCGACAACGTACAGATTGTTGTACTGGTCGACGGAAACGCCGAAAGGCATATCGAGACCCGGAACAGTCACCTGGCTCTGCGTATAAGTGCCCGCGCTCAATGTCTCCTTCACCACACGATAGTTGTTCGTGTCAGCGATGAATATGTTCCCGAAGGAATCAACGGCTACGCCGCATGGATCAGCAAAACCGGTGATGACCATGCTCGCCGTATACGCACCAGCGGAGTAGCTCAGTATGACCACCTGGTTGTTTCCGCCATCGGTGATGTAAAGGTTGCCGCTCGCGTCCACCGCGAGACCCTGGGGCGAATTAAAGCCCTTGGCAATCGTCGCCTGTGTATAGCTATTGCCCGAAGGCGTCAGCTTGACGACAGTGTTCAAACCAGTGTCGGTGATAAACAGATCACCTGCGGCATCGATGGTGATACCCCAAGGCTGCTTCCAGCCTGAACCGATAGTGGTCGCGGTGTAGCCGCTGCCGTTGGGTGTCTCTTTCAAAACACGGTGGTTCCATGTATCGGGGACATATACGTTGCCGTATGTATCCACTGCAACATTGTGGTTGGTGCGCAATCCGCTTGGAACCACTATGGTTTCAAAGCTGCCGAAATGCGCAGTCTGGGCGACTGCTGGGCTGCCCATCAGCAGGCTGAGGCACCCGGCAAAAAAGGCCAGGAAGCAAAGTTTGGATAGATTCAGGTTTTTCATCACACAGCTTTCTCTTGTCTTGTTGGGCTCTGAATAGAGCCACTTTCAAGCCTAGAGTGTGTATGAAATCTGAACAATGCCACGTCAGAACGCACCGTACTGCCCCCAAAGGGGTAGGTCGCAGAGGCAAGCTTGAAGTAGATTGCGGGTACGCTTTCGTACGCCGCGCGCAATTAAAAAGCACAACTGTATTTATGGATTGCGCAAAATTTCAGTTAAGCAGGCGTAGCCCGTGAAAAGAGTTTGTTGCTCGCGGCCGAAGGCCGCAGTTGTTGCACGAAGTACTGGTCGGCCCTGGAGGACGATTTTAGAACTTTGCTTTGGCTGCATTAGTTCGAGAGAGTCAACATAAACACTGGCGCGACTCGGAGGAACGGGACGCTTACCTCTCGCAGTGGACCAACTACTACAAACATCAGAGGCCGCAGGTGAGCCTTGACTACAATCCGCCCATCAGCCGATCCGAGCCGTCGTGAGGTGGAAAAACGTCTTGACCATCTACAGCC
>CAIMNN010000266.1 GCA_903842845.1 uncultured Acidobacteriaceae bacterium
AAATGCTATGAAGCTGCCCGTAAGCTTGAGCCGTCAAACGTAAATTATTTGAACAACCTGGGTACGGCATACGCCGGATTGAAACAGTACATCAATGCAGAGAGGGTCTACCGGAAGGCGTTGAAGATAGACCCGAAGGATGCCCTTATCTATAAGAATCTTGGGACTTTATATGTAACTCTAGGCAAACTGCCCAAGGCAAAAAAGGCTTACGATGAGGCGCGGGCGCTGGACCCGACCATTTTTGTGACCCAAGGCCACTTATCGATAGAAGAACCGACGAATATTCATGGCCGGGGGGCGATGAATTACATGATGGCCCGGAGCTGCGTTCAGGCTGGAATGACGGATTGCGCGTTGGAGCACCTTCGTGCGTCTATCAATGAAGGGTATACGACAACGAAAAAGGTGGAGGCTGACCCTGATTTCAAGCCACTGTTGAATGTATATGCCTTTCAGCAGATGATTGCTGATTTGAATGAAAAAAAGGACCAGAGCAGCGGGAAGGCTCCCGTGGCCGGACGTCCTGAGTAGGGCAGATCAGATGAGGACGGCCATCCCGCCGGGTGGAACCGTTAAACTAATTGCTGTGAAGCTTGAGGATTCCCTTGAGCGAACAACAGTGCGGAATGCCGCAAATGGAGAGTCATAGGAATGAAGGGTTTTGGAATTAGTTTCGTGATTGCTGCCGTGCTGTGCGCGGCGGGCGTGATGGCAAATGCTCAGGAAAATCCGGCGCAGATGAATGCGACACCGGTTCAAAACAGCACGCCGGCGCCTGTTGCTGGCCAGAAAGACAGTGGAGCACCGGTAGCAACAGGTCAACGTCCGTTCCACACGACGAATATGGGCGGCAAGCTGGGTCAGGTGACTGAAGTGGGCGCCGACCATCTAGTGATCAAGACTGCCGCAGGTGAGGTGTTCAGAATCAACGTGCTGGAGCGTACGCGCGTTGTGGATGGGACCGTACGTCAACGCCCGGCCGAACAGCCGACTCCGCCGGTTGATGGTGAAACAGCCATGCCCCGCCCCGTTCCCATGGGTGGTTTTGTACCGCAGACGATGAAGATCAGTGAAGTCAAGGTGGGAGATTATGTGACCACAGTAGGCGAGATACCACCGGGCGAGGGAATCATCAATGCGTCGATGATCTCACGGTTGGACCCTGAGCGCGTGAAGGAGATGAAGGCGCGGGATGCAGATTTTGGAAAGACATGGTTGTCTGGCAAGGTGACAGCGGTAGAAGGCACCAAGATTACGCTTACGGGCACAGTTGACAATGCACCGCATACGTTTGTTGTGGACGATAACACGAGCTTCATGGTTCGCCGTCAACCTGCGACGCTGGCAGATGTTCATGTTGATGGCAATGTCCGTGTAGAAGGCGCAGTGAAAGACGGTGTTTTCGGAGCCAAGACTGTGACGGTGATGGGCGCCGGCAGGATGGGCGCCAGCCCGTACGGTAATGGTGGAGGCTGGCCTATGCAGCAAGGACAACCGCCGCGCCCGTTGACGCCAGGGGTTGCTCCTGCGCAGCCGCAGCAAAGCGCACCCGCTCCTGCGCCTGCGCCTCAGCCGCAGAACTAAAAAAAAGGGCCAGCTCCGAAAGGAGACTGGCCCGCTCACATGAAAAGTCAGAAGGGCTGCCTGAATCAGGCGGCCCTTTTTTGCTTGTGCGAACCGAGATTGATGGCAGTTTGCGCCCATAGCAGCGCCTGCTCGTAATTGCGAGCGAGCAGTTGCGGTTGAATGTTGATGGAGCTGGCAAGCTGGTCGCATAGCTCCCACTCGCCGCGCTCGTTGTGTTCCAGCCAGGTGAGTAGCGGCCTTTGCTCGTTCTGCTCGCCGAGGAGGGCCTGTTGCAGTTCTTCGCGGAGAGGCATTCCGGCGACCAGCGTGTCCATGGGGTGGCGGAGCATGGCGGGCATCAGGCTGAGCAGGCCGAGGATGTACTGCTCAGTGGAATTGAGGTCGAGCGCGGGTGCGAGGAGCTCACAGAATTTTGCGCGGACCAGAGCCATGCGCAGAATTTCGTTGGGCTGGTTGTGGTTCCACTCGCTGGTGATGGCGAGCAAGGCGACGCGGCGGAACATGTCCTCGCCGATGACGATGAGCGCGGACTGGATGGACTGGACCTCTTGCCGCATGCCGTAGAGCGGCGAATTCACGAGGCGGAGCAGGCGGAAGGTGAGCGCGGCGTCGCGTTTGACGAGACCGCAGACGCGGACAATGTTCAGCGGCGTGTGGTTGAGTTCTTCGAGGATCTTGATGTGGAAGTAGCGGTTTGAGGGAACCTGACGGCCGCGCATCATGACCGGGCGGCAGAAGTAATAGCCCTGGTAGAGTTGGAAGCCCTCCTTGCGGGCCAGTTCAAAATCCTCTTGAGTTTCGACCTTTTCGGCAATGAACTGGATGGGGCGGGTGCGGCGTTTTTCTTTTTTCTCCTGCGCGCGGACCTTGTTGATGATGTCGGCGCGTTGGGCGGCGTTGGTGGCGACGAAGTCGATCTTGACGAAGTCAGCGAGGGAGAGGAGCGGCCGCCAGTCGGGCCTCCAGGTGAAATCATCGAGTGCGATGCGGTATCCTTCGGCGCGCAGAGTGCGGCAGGCTTCGACGAGGTCCGGAGTGGGTTCAAGGCTTTCGAGAATTTCGAGGATGGTGAGCGCGCTGGGCAGGACGCGGGCATGGCCATCGACAAGCGTCTCGAGCGTGCAGTTGATGAAGATGGGCAGCCCTTCGGCCATCTGGTCGAGGCCGAAGAGGATGGAGTTGTCGAGGATTGTGCGTGTGGCCAACTCGCCGTCGCTTGTGAACGCGTCGGTCTTGCCGTCACGGAAGAGCAGCTCGTAGCCGTAGAGATTGTTTTTTGCGTCGAGGATGGGTTGGCGTGCAGTGTAGCGCAAACCGCCGGAGAGATTGGGCGAAGTCAGGCCGCCCGATTCTCGGAGAATCTCCGGATTGTTGTTTTCGCGCACGATGAGTTCATCGGCGGAACGGGTGGGGGTTTTAGTTACTGAAGTTTGGCGGAGCGCGGGGTTGCTGAGGGCATTTACAATCGAAGTTGTGCCAAACGAAGAAAATCAAATCATTATTCAGGCTCAGGAACTGACCAAGGTCTACTCAACCGGGCATCTGGAAGTGCCGGCGGTCCGCGGTGCGTCGTTTACGGTCAACCGTGGTGAGTTTGTGGCAGTGGTCGGGCCTTCTGGTTCGGGCAAGTCGACGCTCTTTTATCTACTCGGCGGTCTGACCCGCGCCACCACCGGAAGCATCCATATTGACGGTGTGGACTTTGCCCAACTGAACGACTCGGAGCGGACGAAGCTGCGCAAGCGGCGGATAGGGTTTGTTTTCCAGCGGTTCAATCTGTTGCCTACGCTTTCAGCGATGGGGAACATCGAGGTGGCTTATGCGATCAGCGGCCACAAGGAGCCGTTGGACAAGGCTTACCTGGACGGGCTGTGCGAGAAGCTGGGAATAGCCGGCCGCATGCATCACCGCCCGGCGGAGCTGAGCGGCGGCGAGCAGCAGCGCATTGCGATTGCACGCGCGCTGATAAGCCGACCGGCGATAGTGCTGGCTGACGAGCCGACAGGCAACCTGGACACGAAGAATTCGAATGCAGTGCTGCGCATGTTGCGCTCATTGACCGACGACCTGGGGCAGACGACGATGATGATCACGCATAATCCAGAGGCGGCGGCGATCGCTGACCGAATTTTGTATATGCGGGACGGGTTGATAATCCGGGAGGAGAAGGGTGGAGGGTCTGCCAGCCACCTGCCGTTGGAAGAACCTGTGGTTTGACCGGAAAGCCGGAGTCCTTATATACTCAGAGAGTTGTAAGCGGGAGTAGCTCAGTGGTAGAGCATCGCCTTGCCAAGGCGAGGGTCGCGAGTTCAAATCTCGTCTCCCGCTCCAGTTCACCAAAGTAACGGGTGGGTTGGAGTAGTAAGTGATACATTAGGCATCAGGCAACCCTGCCAAGGCGCGGTACCCAAGTGGTAAGGGAGAGGTCTGCAAAACCTTTATGCGTCGGTTCGATCCCGACCCGCGCCTCCAAACTTTTAAACAACTTGAACAAAATCACCCCAGCGTAGAAGTTGCCGCTGCGGGTAATTGTCGTTTAAATATGCAGTCTGCCTAATCTGCGGCGACAGGGGGCTTGCTCTTTTCAATATTTTTAATCGGAGTCGGCTTTTTCAATTTTTTTGCAATTGGAATGACCGGCTTGAGAATGTCGCCGCTGAATGGAATGCGCGGCTTTTGCGCGTTGTGCTCCGGCAACTGGTCGAGAAGGACGACGTTCAGCAAGGACTTGAAGACCTGGATGCGGCCGTTGTAGTTGATGAAGCCGAGTTTGCGAAAACGATTCATGAAAAAGCTGACACGCGAGCGCGTGGTGCCGATCATATCCGCGAGCGTCTCCTGAGTTACAGGAGGGATATAGACATCCCGTTCGCCAGGCTTGCCGAACTCCGCCATGAGCAGGAGAATTCTGGCTAGCCGCTTCTCGCTGGAGTTGAAGAGTTGGTCCACAAGATCTGCTTGCGTTCTCATGCTGCGTGTGAGCATGTACTTGAGGAAAAAATCAGCAAACGCAGGTTCGCTATGCATGACGCGCGCCATCTCTTCGCGCGTGATCTTGAGGGCCACACAGTTGTTGACCGCAGATGCCGTTGCAAGACGCAGCCCGGGGATGGAGGCGAGAGATTCTTCGCCCACAAAATCGCCAGCGTTGAGCATGGTGATGGTTGCCTCTTTGCCGGCCAGCGAAACAACTGTGATCTTTGCGCGTCCGTGCTGAAGGTAAAAGACGGAATCGGCCGGATCTCCCTGAGAGAAGAAGATCTCTTTGGGCTGCAATTCAACAATCTTGCGACCCAAGCCGGTGTGGGCTAGGAAGTCGGCAGAGACGAAAGGGCTGCTGATAATGCGAGTCTTCAAGAAATCACCTATATTTTTTCGTCCGATGACGAGTTCGCGTGTGCAAAAAAATGCATGTGCGTAAATACGTTCAGTGGTGCCTGCGCTTGTACAGGGCCGCACCCATGCATCGGCGATTCTCTTCCATCGTGCATTGTGAGGTCTGTACCAAATAGCTCTACATTGCATGGAGCGCAGCCGAGAATAATGATTGGGACAGGCCGATGGTGTTGCTGAGTCCCGGTGGGCGTATCCGAGCCGCTACTCTGCATTTGGATTGCTGTACGTAATTGCACATCAATACTCTGATTATCTTGAAACAATGACCGTAGAGAAGAAGGCTGGTTTGCTCTCTACGACTAAGTTACGCGCGTCCGCGTTGATTACTCCAGCCAGCGACCGATCGTTCAGTAATGACGAAAGATGAGGTGCCATGATGCTTGGAACATTCCTGATCATCTTTTTGGCTTTAGTGATGCTGGGCATATTGCCGAGTTGGCGCCATAGCCGCGGTTGGAGCTATCTGCCAAGCGGAGGCGTTGGAATACTCCTTGTGATCGTCATATTTTTACTGGTTACGGGCAGACTTTAATTTAGGAAGCAGGTCATAATGTCATCGAACAATACCATGTTTTCAGTTCACAACGCCAAGCCGATGGAGTTGAAGGTGAGCTCGCAAATAATGAGTGAACAGGTCGAGTGCAAGCTGCCATTGCCGACACGGATAGCTTTTGTCGGGAATTATCTGCCGCGGCAATGCGGCATTGCTACATTTACAACCGACCTGTGCACGGCGCTTGCTGCGGAGTTTGGCAGCGGACGGCTTTTTGCCATACCCGTCAACGACCCAGATTCAAGTTACATTTATCCGGAGCTGGTGCGGCTTGAGTTGGAACAGGAAGACCTGAGCTCCTATGAGCGCGCGGCCGAGTTTCTGAATTTCAATGGCAACGACCTGGTGTGCATACAGCACGAATACGGAATTTATGGTGGTGTAGCCGGCGGACACATTCTGACACTAATGCGCCGGTTGAATATGCCAGTGGTAACGACGCTGCACACTGTTCTGCGTGAGCCAACCCACGAGCAGCGCAGGGTGCTCGAAGAGATTGCGCGTCTGTCAGATCGATTGATAGTGATGAGCGAACAGGCCGCGCAATTTCTGCGTGATGTGTATGCGGTGGGCAGCGAAAAAATTGATGTTATTCCACACGGCGTGCCTGACTTCCAATTCATGGACCCAAATTATTTCAAAGACCGATTTGGCGCAGAGGGCAAGTCAGTGTTGTTGACTTTTGGGCTGCTCTCGCCGAACAAGGGAATTGAAAATGTAATTCGCGCACTGCCGTCGATACTGCTCGACCATCCGAATGTTGTGTATGTTGTCTCTGGCGTGACGCATCCGCAGATACGCAGGCGCGATGGGGAGCACTATCGCGAAGGGTTGATAGCTCTTGCATCCGAGCTTGGGGTTTCAGAGAACCTGATCCTGGTGAATCGATTTGTGAGCGCAGAAGAGTTGGTTGAGCATGTCGGCGCTGCGGATATTTACATTACGCCATACCGGCAGGAGGCGCAGATAGTTTCCGGCACGCTTGCCATCGCGCTTGGAGCGGGTAAGGCAGTGATCTCAACACCGTATTGGCACGCGAAGGAGTTGCTGGCAGAGAACCGCGGCGTGCTTGTTCCGTTCGACGATCCGAAGGCGATTGCGGACGCGGTTTTGCGGCTGCTCAACAGCGACGCAGAACGTCACGCGATGCGCAAACGCGCCTATCTGCACTCGCGCGAGACGATATGGCCGAAGACCGCACGCAAGTATATGGCGAGTTTTCAGCGCGCACGCTTTGAGCGCACATTGCAGCCCAGGGCCGCGCAAAAAGATGAGCTGACGATTGAAGTGGCCAACGAGCTGCCTGAACTCAACACGCAGCATTTGTCGCGTTTGACGGATGACACAGGGATTTTGCAGCACGCAATCTATTCGCTGCCCAATACGAGCGAGGGGTATACGACGGATGACAATGCGCGCGCACTCATGGTGTCTGTACTTCTGGATGAGTCAACGGTGCGTACTTATCAGACGAAGACTGCCGGGCTTTCGCATCGTTATCTTGCGTTTTTGTGGCTCGCATTCAACACCGAGAATGGACGCTTCCGGAATTTTCTTGGTTATGACCGCCACTGGCTGGAGGCGATAGGGTCTGATGACAGTCATGGACGCGCTCTATGGGCGTTGGGAAAAGTGCTCGGACACTCGCGCAATGCGGGGTTGCGAGGCGCCGCAGGAAGACTTTTTGAAGCTGCTGTGCCCGCAGTTCTGACCTTTACCAGTCCACGCGCATGGGCTTACTCGATCCTTGGCATGCAAGCCTATCTGGATTGGTTCCCCGGCGACCGGGCTGTGCAGACATTGCGGAACACTTTGGCAAATCGTTTGCTCGACATCTATGAGCGAAGCCACACTGCGACCTGGCGCTGGTTTGAGCAAAGTTTGTCGTATTCGAATGCGCGACTTTCGCAGGCGCTGATCCTTGCCGGATGGCGCAGTGGCAATCAGCGTATGATCGAAGCGGGGATGGATTCGCTCAACTGGCTTGTGGCCGAGCAGCATCGCGAAGACAAGGAGATCTTCGTACCGATAGGTTCACAGGGCTTCTATATCGAGGGCAATGAGAAGGCCCGCTTTGATCAACAACCGGTCGAAGCCTGCGCAACGATTTCGGCGTGCCTTGAGGTTTATCGACTCACTGAAGAAAGTGAGTGGTATGAGGAAGCGCAACGAGTGTTTGGCTGGTTCCTGGGCAAAAACGACCTTCAGCTTGCACTGTATGACCCGACGACAGGCGGCTGTCGAGACGGACTGCATCCCGAACGCATGAATGAAAATCAAGGAGCAGAGTCGACGCTCTCTTTCCTGATGGCACTGCTTGAAATGCAGCAGGCTAAAGTGACAAACGCCCAAGAATGGAAAGACGAAATGAGCATCCTATCTTGAATTCAGATCCGAACACGAATGCAACCGCAGATACAAATGCTCCTGAATGCCATGTGGAGACACGTACAGGACTGCCGCTCTTCACCCGGCATTTGAATAATCCGATACTCACACAAAGTGACTGGCCCTATCCGATCAACAGCGTCTTCAATGCAGGAGTGGTCAAGTTGCCTGACGGGGATACGCTGCTGCTTTGTCGCGTTGAAGACCGTCGCGGACTTTCGCATCTTTGTGCGGCGCGTTCAACCAATGGCGTGGACAACTGGCGCATTGACGCGACGCCAACTTTGCAGGCCAACCCGCGAGAATATCCAGAGGAGATCTGGGGCATTGAAGACCCGCGCATTACGTATGTGCCGGAGCTTGACCAGTACGCGGTGGTCTATACATCGTTTGCCCGTGGCGGCCCGGGTGTATCACTGGCGATGACCCAAGACTTCAAAACGTTTGAGCGCTACGGGGTCATCATGCAGCCGGAGGACAAAGACGCGGCACTATTGCCAAGGCGCGTTAACGGATTATGGGCTTTGATCCACCGGCCGGTGACAACACTCGGTGCGCATATGTGGATCTCGTATTCGCCTGACCTGCGCCATTGGGGCGGACACAAGATCATCATTGAAGCGCGTCGCGGCGGATGGTGGGATGCGAACAAGATCGGTCTGTGCTCGCCACCGATAGAGACACCGAGCGGTTGGCTGACAATCTATCACGGAGTGCGTCAGACCGCATCGGGAAGCATATATCGGCTGGGGCTTGCGCTTTTTGATCTGGATAAGCCAGAGATATGTCTGCAACGCGGCGACTCGTGGATATTTGGACCTGAAGCCAATTATGAGCGCAACGGCGACGTCAAGGATGTTGTTTTCCCTTGCGGGCAAACCATCGACGACGACGGTGACACGATTCACCTTTATTACGGCGTGGCGGACTCAGCCATGGCTCTTGCTACGGGCAGCATCCGTTCATTACTCGCATGGCTCGCAGTTAACTCAAGCCCGTCCCATGGAAACACATTTCAGCGCGACCTTGTCTCAGGCCGATAGAAAGACTGTTCAAATGGATTTTTCAAATCGCAACTGGCCTGCGTGGGTTCCGCGACTTTTGTGGATACGACATGAGTGTCCGCGCTGCAATTCACTGAAGTTCAAACCGGCCGAGCTGCGGCCAACAGATTTCCTGCTGGCGTTTTTGCTGTTGCGTCCGGTGCGGTGCATGTTCTGCTGGCGGCGGTATTACTGGTTTGCGTTGCATGATGTGGTGCACTAAGCAATAAAGGGTCGGGACCCTGAGTTCTGGTGATATTTGATGTATCTAGTCGACCTGGTCATCGGGCATCTGGTCGTGCAGAACTACATTCAACAAGGAACGATGCACCTGGATACGGCCATCGTAATCAATAAATCCGAGCTTGCGAAACTTGTTCATAAAAAAACTGACACGTGAGCGCGTGGTGCCGATCATTTCGGCAAGCGTTTCCTGCGATATCTTGGGCAGCAATTTTTGCGTGTCGCCTGGATCGCCAAACTCGGCCATCAACAGTAGTACTCGCGCAAGGCGTTTTTCGCTGGAGTTGAAGAGCTGGTCGACAAGATCGGCCTGCATGCGCATGCTGCGGGCCAGGAGGAACTTCAGGAACAGAGCGGAGAACTCATGCTCATCGCGAATGACGCGGGTCATTTCATCGCGCATGATCTTGAGAGCGGTGCATGCAGTGACCGCGGTGGTGGTTGAGAGGCGCAACCCGGCGACCGCCGCAATCGATTCTTCTCCGACAAAATCTCCGGTTTCAAGAAGTGTGATCGTCGCTTCTTTGCCGGTTGTTGAAACCACGGTTACCCGCGCCCGACCGCTTTGAAGATAGAAGACCGCATCCGCAGCATCGCCTTGAGTAAAGAAAGTCTCTTTAGGTTGTAATTGGACGATCCTTCTGCCCAATCCGTTATTATTCAGAAATTCCGCCGTATCGAATGCGCCGTTGCTGAATCTAGGCATAGTGTATGGCCTCGTCTCTGGAAGCATCGGGGGAA
>CAIMNN010000267.1 GCA_903842845.1 uncultured Acidobacteriaceae bacterium
CTCAAAGCGCTGGTCACCGCAGCCGTTGAAGAGGTCACCGCCACCACCGGCGCAAAACCTACCGCAAAAGAGATGGGCTTGGTGATGAAGGCCGTTCAGGCCAAGCTCGCCGCATCCGGCGCGCGCGCCGAAGGCCGCCTGGTCAGCGAGCAAGTCAAAGCCGCAATCGCGTAACTCACGCGCAATCTCCGCGCAAAAAAATAGCCGAAGGCGGTTGCCCGCCTTCGGCCCTGAGGATTGAGGATTGAGGAGTAACGCCTACTTCAACTCGTCCACATAGCGGGCGAGAAGAACCGTGTTGCCTGTGGTCGGGTCCTCGAGCAGCAGCCCAACCACGCGCACATTCATGCTGGCAGTGATATCGCCAAAGCTGTTCAGCCCGTCGCGATAATCCGTCTTGGCTGTCGTCGCCACTGTCACCTGTTGCGGAATCAGCAGGCCCTTGAAGCCCTTCACCGTATACGTGAATGTTTCGTTGCCGCCGTTGATGGTCCCAACAGTCCCGTTATAGCCGTCAAGATGCAACACAACACGTTTCACCGTTACAGCAGCCGGGTTCGCTGCACCGCTCGCCGGTCCGCCGACGGAGATGCGCTGGCCGGGCAGCAACAGCGACGAATTGAACAGGTAGGCAGCCAAGGGGCCGTTATGCTTGTTGATGAAATACTTCTCAGTTCCACTCAGTTGAACGTTCGCAATCTCGCCACGCGTCAGGCCGGTCGTCGAAGGCAACAACCCGCCAACATAGAAGTTGAAGTTCGTCGCCGCTCCCGTTCCCGGAGCCGGGTTCACGTAGGTCATCGGCCCCTCGGCAAAGAAGCCGTCCTGGCTCAGTATCGCCACCGAGTCGGCATCAAACGTCGCATCCGCGCGGTCCAGCGGCCCCGAGATGCGGACGATGCTCGATGTCGTAAGGTCGTTGATGCTCTCGCCGTTTTCCCACTCGGTCGTACCGCTTGTGCTCACGGTCCATGTGCGCCCATGCGGTCCCTGGATGGTGAACGTTCCGGCATTCGCATTCACGCTTAAAACGCCCGCGTCGAATTGGTCAACGTACGCGCCGGGGTCGCTGTTGTTAACGGCCTTCACGTCGAAGGTCGGGGTCACGGTGCCGGTGATATTGCCGCTTCCATCCACCTGTATTGACTTGCGCAGGTCGAAGTCCACATGCAGACCAACTGGTGTACCGTTCTCTGCGACCACCATCGGGTTGGCCAAGTTCACCGTCACCGTACTGGTCGTCAGTGTGGCGTTCATCGTCTGGATTGTCGGCGCGCTTCCGGCCACTTGATTCAAGTAACCGATAGTCGCAGTACCGAATGTCGCGGTAACGCTTGTGTACGTTCCCGCCTGCACATCGTTAAAGTCCAAGAGCGCGTTGAGTCCGTTGAAGCGGGCAAAATCCACCGTCGGCGTGCCGCTGATCAACTGAACTGTGTTGTTGTTGCTGTCGGTCGCCGTCAGGCTTTCTATCTGCACGGCAAAGCTGACCACGCCCGCTGCAGGCGCGTCAGTGCCGACAATAAACGCCGGCCCTGGGTTGGCTGCGGGGGCTGTTGTACCGGTGATAGTGCTGCTGCAACCAAGCAGAGCAACAGAAAGTGCTGCAACCGGCAATGAAATGAGCAAAAATCCCTTCAAGTTTGTACTGGCTTTCATGGACACACCTCGAGTGAGTAAATTTTTGTGAACTTTCAGATGAAATGGATTTCGTGGCCGCGCAAGCTGGCCGGTAGGGTCGACGCGATGATTGCCCTGTCGGCTCCCGTCTTCGCGCAGGTAGCCGCACTTCAATCTCTCGCTGCATACTCTGAAACGGAGTTGATGAAAAAGTTGCGAGTTGCAAAATTATTTTTTCGAAGATACTTGTTACATGCGAGTCAACGCTTTTACTGACATCTGGCTTCTTCGCCAGTCTTACTTCAAGAACAGCTCGAAAACTTCCACTGCATCAAACATTCAACCATCCATCAAAACTCATTGAATACCCAACACTTCAGCACACATCCAATGGACTGAAACCATGAATCCAATCAATTTTCTCCGCCTCATACATACCATCTACTTCGCCCCCGAGCCCGACCTCGCGCTCATCCAGCGCCTCGGCCTGCTCGCTGTGAAGCTTGGCCAGATTCACGCCCTCCGCCCGGATTTCGTCGGCGAAGACCGCGCCCGCATCCTCGCGCGCCTCTACTCGAACGCCGACTCCATCCGCCCTGAGAATGCGCTCGCCCTCATCGCGAGCTACGCCGGCCCCGCGTATATGGACAACTTTGCCGACTTCGACCCCGTTCCCTTCGCCGCCGCATCCATCGGTCAGGCCCATCACGCGCACCTTAAGGACGGCACCAGCGTCGTCGTCAAGATCGTCAAAAAAGAAATGGCCGCCGAGCTCATCCGCGACGCTCGCCGCATCCGCAGCTACTTCAAACTCGCCACTCTCGTTTATCCCAAGCTCCGCGGCGTCGCCAACCCCGCTGAGCTCATCAGTCAGATCGAAACCATGACCCTCAACGAGCTCGACCTGCGCAATGAGGTCGCCGGCCAGCGCATCCTTGAGAAAATCGTAGCCTCGAACGCCGACCGCTTCGATTTCTCGCACCTCCACTTCCGCACCGTCCACGAAAACCTCAGCAGCGAGAAGATTCTCGTCTCCAACTTCGCCGATGGCGAAACCCTCGACCAGCTCCTCTCCCGCGGCGCGCTCCCTTACGACGTACTTCTCGAGCTCTTCAATCTCCACGGCTTCTTTCTCTTCGCCATCGGCACCTTCCACGGCGACATCCACCCCGGCAACATCGTCTACAAGGACGGCCACTTCACATTCCTCGATACCGGAACCATCGGCCGCGTCCCCGACATTATGCGCACAGGACTCTTCCACATGTTTGACGCGCTCAGTGTGGACGATTTCCCCCGTGCCGCCGCCTGCTTGTACTCAATGTCCGAGCAGAAGCTCGACGCCGCTGCCTACGCGGCCTTCGAGAAGAAATTCCTCGCCCTTTACGCTGACTTCCCCGGCAAAACCGTCACCGAGATCAGCCTCACCAAGCAGATGATGCGCACCATCCGCCTCGGAGTCATGAGTGGCATGCACTTCGATAAAGGCATGTATGACATCATCAAGAGCCTCATGTTCCTCGACGGCATGGTCATCCGCGCAAACCCGCACGCGGTGCTGCTCCACGATATGCAGCGCTTTATTCGGAACTTTACCCCCTTCGTCCAATAAAATAGATGTACCGATCACCGAGGTTCGTTTCAGTGGGCAAGAAGATTGCAATTGTAGGGGCGGGGCCGGGTGGACTGACGGCCGCCATGATTCTCGCCAAGCGCGGCTATGACGTTGAGGTATTTGAGAAGGAGCCCCGAGTCGGCGGCCGCAACGCCGAACTCCGGCTCGGCGACTTCCGTTTCGACATCGGCCCCACCTTCCTCATGATGAAGTTCGTTCTCGACCAGGCCTTCGCCGAGGCCGGCGTCAACGGCGACGAGCTCCTCGACTACCGACGCCTAGAGCCGATGTACCGGCTCATCTTTGACAAGTTCTCACTCGACGTCACCAGCGACTTCGACCAGATGAAGCGCGAGATTGCCCGCTGCTTCCCCGGTGAGGAAGACGGCCTCGACCGCTTCATGGCCACCGAGAAGAAACGCTACGAACACATCTACGCCTGTCTTGAGAAGGGCTACTGTTCGCTCACCGATTTCCTCAAGCCCACATTCCTGCGCGCGATTCCCTACATCCCGCTCGGCCGCTCCATCTTCCAGTACCTCGGCAACTACTTCAAGAGCGAGAAGCTCCGCCTCAGCTTTACCTTCCAATCCAAATATCTCGGCATGAGCGCGTGGGAATGCCCCGGCTTCTTCGTTATCCTTCCTTACATTGAGCATGCTTTCGGCATCTTCCACATTCAGGGCGGACTCTCTGAGATCTCCGCGAAGATGGCCGAGGTCGCGGTCAAGAACGGCGCCAAGATTCACCTCAACTCTGAGGTTGAGGAGCTGATTCTCGACGGCCGCGCCGTCAAAGGGCTCCGACTCGCCGATGGCCGCGAGATTCGCGCCGACCGCACCATCCTCAATGCCGACTTCGCCCACGCCATGAACACGCTCGTTCCGCCCAGCGCGCTGAAGAAGTACCGGCCTGAGAAGTTGAAGAAGCTCAAGTACTCCTGCTCGACGTTCATGCTCTACCTCGGCCTCAACAAGACCATCGACGAGATGCCTCACCACAGCATCGTCTTCGCGCACGATTACCACAAGAACACGGACGAGATCTTCAAGAGCCTCAAGCTCTCTGACGACATTTCTTTCTACATCCGCAACGCCAGCGTCACAGACCCATCGCTCGCACCTGCCGGCAAATCCGCAATGTATATCCTCGTGCCTGTTCCGAATCAGAAGAGCGGCATCAACTGGAGCGAGCACAAGGCCGCCTTCCGCGAGAAGGTGCTCAATGCCATCGCCGAGCGCACATCCATCGGCGACCTGCGCCCGCACATCGAGGTCGAGCGCATCATCACGCCCGACGATTGGGCCAGCTCCGGCGTCTACAACGGAGCGACCTTCAACCTCGCGCACACCATGGACCAGATGCTTTACTTCCGCCCGCGCAACAAGTTCGAGGAGCTGGATAATTTGTTCCTCGTCGGCGGCGGAACGCATCCGGGCAGCGGATTGCCGACCATTTATCAGTCGGGCCTTATCGCCGCGCACATGATCTGCGCCGAAGACAAATAGAAAACGCCGCTGAGTAAGCGGCGTTTTTACTGCTCGATTCCAGCTACTTCACCAGGCCAAGCTCCGTTGCCAGCTTCTTGAGCCGCGTCTGTGTTGGTTCGCTCGGCGGAACAAGCGGCAGACGCAGATTCAATTCGCAGCGGCCCATTAAATTTAAAATTGTCTTCACTGGTCCGGGATTCGACTCCCAGAAATTTGCGTCAAACAACACTCCATACTTTTTGTCTAGCTCTCGCGCGCGCGTCCAATTGTTGGCGAGCGCAGCTTTCACCATCTGCGTTGTCTCGGCGGGAATCTCGTTCGACGCGACTGATATCAAGCCATGCGAGCCTGTCGCAATTGCAGCCAGCGTCATGCCGTCATCGCCGGAAAAAATCTTGAAGCCCTTGGGCAGCGTGTGCGCAAGCTCGGCAAACTGCGAGAGTTTTCCGCTCGCCTCCTTGATGCCGACGATGTTCGACGCCGCTTCTGCTAACCGCTTCACTGTTGCTGGTTCAAGGTTTGCTGCTGTGCGGCCAGGAACGTTGTAGAGCACAACAGGCAATGGTGCAACCGCTTTGGCAAACGCTAAGAAGTGCTGGAATTGCCCTTCCTGCGATGGCTTGTTGTAATACGGATTCGCAGTGAGAACAGCGGAGAGGCCTTGAATCTTCTTCACGTCTTCAGCGAGGCGGAGAATCGCGCGCGTGGAGTTGTGCGTGCAGCCGGTCCAAACCGGAACGCGGTTGCGAGCTGCGTCAATAATGATGCGCGTAACGCGCAGCCATTCGTCTTCTTCAAGCGTTTGCGCTTCGCCGGTTGAGCCGCATGCGACGAGGAAGTCGATGCCGCTTTCGATCTGCCAGTCGACCAGCGCGCGCAACGCGGCTTCGTCGACCGAACCGTCAGCGTGAAAAGGAGTGATGAGAGCTGTTCCGCAACCAATGGTTTCCATAGCCAATCCAGTTTATAACGCGTGGCTTGCGAGACATTTGAGGACAAACGAGGACGAATTATGACGATATTTGGACGAAAAAAGACGATTTTGGACTGAGTTTTGGGGGAAAGTGCGGAAGGACAATTCATTATTTATCTGGCATTTGAGAGATATTTATTGGTGATGCAAGAGGCGAAAATTGCGTACAGGGGGAGGGGGTAGCTTTTCAATCTAAAACACTTGGAATAAGAGAGATGGCGTAGGTTTCACAGAATCACAGGAACTGTGATGAGAGTGTGAATCTGTGAGAAAAGGCAACAGCCGAAGTGCGAGGCTGCGCTTGAGTTCATTATGTAGCGGGTAGTTGAAAAAATGTGCAATATATATCGGGCTGCACTCTGGGAATTAATTCGATATTGCGCTAGGTCTGGAAAATTATAGACACACGCGACTTAGAAGAAGCTTATACGTAGTATAAAAACTTATCCCAAAAAGAATCACGAAATCCGCACATGCGGAACTCGCCTTGACAACTCTGCCATCACGTCATCCACTCTTTTTTCATTACGGCCAAAAACAACCTTGGCTTTTTTCCCTGAACTATCTACAAACCACAATCCATATCCTTTGCCAACAGGAATAACATGTTGAATTCGAATTGTGTATGTGAACTTGGTTATGGAAACCACTTCTGAGATTTTAAAATAATAATTTGTCAGTAGAAATCGAAAGATGATCCATGCATTTGTCACAGTTGTTTTAGAAAAGCGATACACTTCTCCTTTTAAATCTGCATCTATCTGATGAGCAATATCAATAGCATTTCCATGTCTAAGAAGTTCGTGATACAGAGGATGCGTGGTTGGATGAATGATTCGTTTGAGAATATTTCTGGCAATGATTAGCCCAGTCAGAAAAAATACTACCCAAATGAAGAAACTCCCAAATATCTCCTCGTAAGAATACGTTTCATCCAGCATGTACGGCATCAATTCAGTGGCTGAATCGGGATTTACACTCTTTAATTCATTTGCGATTTTGATTTTTATACCATCAGCGACCTCAGTGATCACTCCCGTGTAGTGTTGGCCCGTAGCTTTTGGATTGCGTTTGACTAGCAAATATTTTTGCCCAACAGGAAGAAGAACTAAGCGGGCTTTTACAGGACCATAGCCTGTAAACCCCTCTTTAATAATCATCCCTGTGTCATACTCTTCCGAACTATCAATTGAAATCAACCTACCATTGAGACTGTCTAAATAACGCTCATTGCTTAATTGCACTGATTGAACTTGCAGTGGTCCAAAGATTGTATTAATAATCGGGTGCCAGGCAATAAAGATCCAACTGCTGCTGATTAGAACAAGAACGAAACTGACCATCAACCATATACGGTTAGTACGATTGATTTCCTTCTCAACAAATGTGCCTCGAAGACCTGCTTCAATTGTATTTTTATCCGGATTCATAGCCAGAAATCTAATCGCTGATACAACGACTATGCAATGTGAATATTATTTTTAACCTAAAGCTCGTCGAAGATCTCGCGGAACTCCCATGCGCCAGTTTTGCCCGCTTGGTGAATACTGAGCCACTCGGCGGCGCGAACTGCGCCTTCGGCGAAGCCGCGGCGGGTGTGGGCGTTGTGGCGGAGTTCGAGTTCATCGGCGGCGCTTTTGGCGGTGACGACGTGCTCGCCCTTGGCGTCGCCGACGCGGTGCGAGGTGATCTCGATTTTTTGTTCGGGGTGCGAGGCTTCAAGGATTTGGCGCAAAGTGATGGCGGTTCCCGATGGTGCGTCGAGCTTGGTGGTGTGGTGGGTCTCGGTGATGTGGAATTGGTAGCCGTCGAGCTTGGCCAGGTCTTGAGTCAGGCGGAAGAGGCGCATGACGCCGATGGAAAAATTGGTGCCGTAGAGCAGCGCGCCGTGGTTGGCTGTGGCCAGGGCCTTCATCTCGTCAAGATGCGAGTACCAGCCGGTGGTGCCGACGACGATGCGTCCGCCTGCGCTGAGAACAGCCTTCATATTCTGGAGCGCGGCTTCCGGCATGGTGAAATCGATGAAGGCGTCGACGCTCTTCACCAGCTCCGGCGTCAACGCACTGCCCTGCACATTTTCAAACTCGTCGAGCGCGCTGACCTGGTGGCCGCGTTCGCGCGCGACGTCGGCGACGAGTGAGCCGGTTTTGCCTTTTCCGAGAACAATAATTTTCATAGTGCAGCTTTTCTAGCGTCGACGTCGAAGATGGCCGGGTCGGGGTCTTTGAAGAAGGTGGCGTGGAGCGAGCGAATGGCCTCTTCGGCGTCGTCTTCGTCGATCATGAAGCTCATGTTGATCTCGCTTGCGCCCTGCGAGATCATGCGCACGTTGATGTGGCGAATGGCGTTGAAGACCGCCGCCGCCATGCCGTTGTGTCCGCGAATGTCTTCGCCGACGAGGCAGATGAGCGCCTTGCGGCCTTCGTACTTTACGTCGGCAAGCTCGGAGAGGTCGGCGGCGATGAGCGGCAGCTTCTCGTTTGAATCGACCGTGAGCGAGACGGAGACCTCGCTGGTTGAGACCATATCGACCGGGCACTGGTGCTTGTCGAAGATGGTGAAGATGTCTTTCATGTAGCCGTGGGTCATGAGCATGCGGCTGGCCACGACGTCGATGATGGACAGGCGCTTTTTGACGGCGATGGACTTGAAGGGGCTTTTGCAGTGCGGCGCGAGCGAGATGATGCGCGTGCCTTCGTTGGACGGGTTGCGGCTGTTGAGCACGGCGACGGGGATGTTCTTTTTGACGGCGGGCAGAATGGTGGCCGGGTGCAGAACTTTTGCGCCGAAGTAGGCGAGTTCGGCCGCCTCTTCAAAGCTGATGACCTTGACGCGCAGCGCGTCGGGGCAGATGCGCGGGTCGGTGGTCATGATGCCGTTGACGTCGGTCCAAATTTCGATTTCGTCGGCGTTGAGCGCGCCGCCGACGAGTGCGCCGGTAAAGTCGGAGCCGCCGCGGCCGAGTGTGGTGGTGATGCCGGCTTCGTTGGAGGCGATGAAGCCGCCCATGACGGGGAGTTGCCCGGCGTTGAGCAGGGGGCGGAGTTTTTCTTCCGCGCGTTTTTCGATGGGCGCGTCGAGCGGTGTGGCTTTTTGATATTGCGAGTCGGTGATGATGACTTCGCGCGCGTCGACATGTGCGGCGTTGAGGCCGCGCTCGGCGAAGGCTGAGGTGATGATGCGGCTGGAGAGGCGCTCGCCGAAGCTGACAATTAAATCTGAAATGCGGGGAGTGAGTTCGAGGATGACGGCGAGGCCGCGCAGAATTTCGTCGAGCGAGTTGAAGTGCTCGTCGATGAAGGCGTGAATTTCCGCTGTGTTGTTTTTGACGAGTGCGGCGGCGGTTGTTTTGTGGCGCTCGCGCAGTTGCGTGCTGATCTCGATGGCCTCATTGCGATGGCCCTTGGAGGCTTCATCGGCGGCGCGCAGCAACTGGTCGGTGACCTTGGACATGGCGCTGACGACGACGACCGGCTGTTTGCCCGCAGCGACGCGGCCAGCGACGATGCCTGCTGTGCGCTCAATGGCAGCCGGGTCCTCGACCGACGTGCCGCCAAATTTCATTACCACGACGCTCATTTATTGTTCCTGTATTTTGCTCAGGGGCTAAAGCCCGTACCTACCCAAACTACTCTGGCAGTTTTTTCAAACTGTAGAGCAGTTCTGCATTCAGAATAGCGGCACCGGCGGCGCCGCGAACGGTGTTGTGCGAGAGCACTGTGAATTTCCAGTCCAGCAGGCCGCAGGGGCGGAGGCGGCCGGTGGTCGCGCTCATTCCACGGCCGCGGTTGCGATCGAGGCGGGGCTGCGGACGGTCTTCTTGCGGGGCCCAGATGACGGGCTGCTCGGGTGCTGTGGGAAGATTTTTACCGGCGAGCGGATTGAACTCCGCCCACGCGGCGAGAATTTCTTCGCGCGTCGCTTTGTGCTTCAGCTTCACTGAAAGGCTGACGGTGTGGCCGTCGAGCACCGGGACGCGGTTGCAACTGGCGCTCATGCGCGCGGCGAGCGGTGCCACGTGGCCGGCTTCGACGCTGCCGAGGAGCTTGAGTAGCTCCTGTTCCATTTTTTCTTCTTCGCCGCCGATGAAGGGGACGATGTTGTCGAGGATGTCCATGGACGGCACGCCGGGGTAGCCTGCGCCGCTGATTGCCTGCATGGAGACGGCGAAGATCTGCTCGATGCCGAAGCGGTCGGCGAGCGGCTTGAGCGAGAGCACCGGCCCCATCACCGTGCAGTTGGAGTTGGTGACGATGTAGCCGCCGGATTGTTTGCGCCAGCTTTGCGTTTCAAGCAGGGCGAGATGGGCGGCATTGACTTCGGGGATGACGAGCGGCACATCGGGCGCCATGCGGAAGGCGCTGGAGTTTGAGACGACCGCGCAGCCTGCTTCGGCAAATGCAGGCTCGAGCTCGCGGGCGATGGGCGCATCGATTGAAGCGAAGATGATCTTCGGCGCGCCTGTTGTGTCGGCGGGCGAGAGCGTCATCTGCGCGATGCGGTCGGGGCAGGGCGTGTCAAG
>CAIMNN010000268.1 GCA_903842845.1 uncultured Acidobacteriaceae bacterium
CGGCTCGCTCAAGTCGCCCGCCTACGTCACCGCCTTCTTCAACGGCGTCCTCATCCAGAACCACTTCGAGCTCAAAGGCGAAACCCTCTACATCGGCCAACCCATCTACAAACCCTACGACCGCGCACCCATCATGCTACAGGCCCACGGCAACGCAATCAGCTTTCGCAACATCTGGCTCCGCGAGTTGCCGGATTGATGAATCACTCTCATACAATCTACCCATGCCCACCGACGAAGAATTCATGCTCCGCGCCCTAACTCTCGCTCGCCACGTCCAGCTTCAATTAGTGCCAATGCTCAACCTTTTGCGGGCATCGCAGTTCCGCTATTTTTCGCGCGCTCTTCAGCAAATCTGAACTGGCCCACCAGCCGTTGCAGATTGCAGGCAAGTGTTGAGATTTCTTCATGTGTTATTGCAGATTGCCTTCTTTCATCAGCGCTGCTCGTGATGATTCGCGCTATGCTGTCTATCCTGTGATTGATTTCTTCCGTGGTCGCGGCTTGTTCAGTTGCGGCGGCTGCTATTTGCGTCACCATTTCACCGGCATCCTCGGATGTCCGGATGATTTCGCTCAGAGATTTGCCTGCTTGGCCAGTCGATTTCAAACCAATTTCTACGCGCTTCGTTCCGGTTTCCATCGCCTCAACCGCATTCCGTGTTTCGGATTGAATTTGTACTATCATCTCGGAGATTTGCTTGGCGGCGGCACTGCTGCGCTCGGCAAGACTTCTCACTTCACCTGCCACTACTGCGAATCCACGCCCTTGTTCACCAGCACGCGCTGCCTCTATCGATGCATTCAACGCCAATAGGTTGGTCTGATTTGAAATGTCATTGATTACCTCGTTTATCATTCCGATTTGCTCAGTTTTCCTGCCAAGCTCCTGTACCTTGTGCGCCGTTTCGCCGACTGAATCGGAGATTGCGCGCATGATCGACAATGTCTCTTCAACTACCGTACCGCCGGCACATGCGGATTCAGCCGCTTTCCGTGAGGCCGTTGCAGCGGCGTTCGAGTTTTCTGAGATATGTTGAACCGTACTCGACATCTCCTGCATGGCGGTGGCTACCTGGGTCGTTTGCGACCTCTCCTCTTCCGCCTCTTCGGCAGAGCGCTGAGAGCTAGCCGTCATCTCTTGGCTCGCCGTCGCCAGCATGTTTGTATTCCGCGCAACTTCCCGAATCAATCTCTCCAACTTATCCATGAATGTATTGAACCATCGACCCAGTTCAGCGATCTCGTCCGATGAATTGATCTCAATTCTCTTCGTCAAATCGCCTTCACCCTCGGCAACGTCTTTCATTCTGCCAATCACTTCCCCTAGCCGATGAGAAATCGTTTTTGAAACTCTTCCTGAAACGAGTAGGAGAATGACCAAACACGTCAATCCAATCCCCACCGCCACCTTGCCATTTGCTATCCATGTCGCATCGATATCTTCGATGTAGACCCCCGTCCCGACTACCCATCCCCAGGGTTCGAATTTTCTAACAAAGGAGAGCTTCGCAATTGATTTGTTCGTCCCAGGTTTCGGCCATTGATAAAATACAAAATTTCCACCTTCCGTCTGGGCCGCGTTCACAAACTCCACAAAGACCGCCTTGCCAGTAGGGTCTTTCAAATTACTAATGTCTTTGCCTTCCAATTCGGGCTTGGTCGGATGCATCACCATGTTTGGATGAAGATCGTTGATCCAAAAATAATTGTCGCCGTCATAGCGCATGACGCGAATAGTTTGAATCGCGTTCCGCTGCGCCTCAGCGCGGGTCAACTTCCCCTCCGTCTCCAGGCGGTATTGCTCAACCAACACTGAATATGGAACGTTTACCAAATCCCGTGTACTGTGCATCCGGTCTGACAACAACCCAGAATGTTCACTGTTAAGCCACAATCCAATCAACGCTAGTAATCCGATGGAGGCAACAAGTACAACTATTCGAATTCTTCCCTTTAGGCTCACAGGCGCTCCTTTGAAATAGCCCACTTCACCTTCTATTAATCGGAATTCCACAATTAATCATTAGTTGAATTGCTCGCAATCGCAAAACGTACTTCACAAGCCTGCTCTGAACGCTGTCGAAAGGGGTAGGTTGAATTACCGCGAGTGCAAGCGGTTTGCAAACCGGGACGGCAGCTTGCACAAAATAGTTGATTGCCGCTCACGCCCCGCCAACTCCGCTCCCATAAAATGAACCCATGCCCACCGACGAAGAATTCATGCTCCGCGCTCTCACCCTCGCTCGCCGTGGACTCGCACTCACCTCTCCGAATCCCAACGTCGGCTGCATCCTCGTCAAAGGTGAAAAAATAATCGGCGAAGGCTGGCACGAGTTCGACAAACTCGCCCACGCCGAAATCACCGCAATTAAATCCGCCGAAGCAGTCGGCCACTCCACCGACGGCGCAACCGCGTACATCACACTCGAGCCTTGCAACCACACCGGCCGCACCGGCCCCTGCACCGAAGCGCTTATTGCCGCAAAAATCCGCCGCGCCGTCATCGCCACACTCGACCCCAACCCACTAGTCGCCGGAGCTGGACTCGAAAAGCTTCGCACCGCCGGAATTGAAGTGACCACCGGCATCTGCGAGGCCGAAGCCCGCCGCCTCAACGAGCCCTTCGCATGCTTCATCACAGCGCGCCGACCCTTCGTCCACATGAAGGTCGCCATGACCCTCGACGGCCGCATCGCTCCACCAGCCGGCCACCACATCGCGCGCCAACCATACTGGATCACCAACGAGCTCTCCCGCGCCGCCGTGCAACAGCTCCGCCACCAGGCCGACGCCGTCCTCACCGGCGTCGACACCGTCATCGCCGACGACCCGCTGCTCACCGACCGCAGCAACCTCCCGCGCCGCCGCCCACTCCTCCGCGTCATTCTAGATTCCGCCCTGCGTATGCCGCTCGATTCAAAACTCGTCGCCACCGCCAACAACGACCTGCTCATCGTCACACTCACGCAATCCGCAGCCACTACCGCATCGCCGCTCGCGCAAAAAGCAATCGCCGCCCACGCCGCCAGCACACGCTCGCTCGAATCCCGCGGCATCCGCGTCCTCGCACTCAAACCCGAGCAGGGCCGCGTCCCGCTCAACGCACTCCTCACTCACCTCGCTGAAGAAAACATCCTCTCCATCCTCACCGAGGCCGGCACACGCCTGAACACCGCGCTGATTGAAGAGCACCTCGTCGACCGCATCCAGCTTTTCTGCGCCCCGCAGATCATGGGCTCCGACGCCGTCCCCGCATTCAAATCCCTCTCCCCCGCGCTCAAGCTCCAGAACATCGAGCTAGACCGCTACGGCGACGACCTCGGCATCAGTTGCCTCCTCAACGACCCGTGGAGTGCCGCGCAATAAAAAAGCGGGGCAGCAATCGCCGCCCCACTATTCACTAGTCCCTAATCCCTGGTGGCTAGTCCCTGCTGCATCACTCCGGCAACACCACCGGCCGCGCTTCCAGCATTCCTTCCACTTTTTTCAGCGCATCCAGCACTTTTTGCGGCACCGGCTCATCCACCTGCACCACCGCCAGCGCCTTCACCGGCTTCGCGCCCGTCCGCTGACGACCCAGCGCAAAGTTCGCAATGTTCACCCCGTGCTCGCCAAGTATCGATCCTATCTTGCCGATCACGCCCGGTACGTCGAGGTTCCTGCACACCAGCAGATTCCCTTCAAGCGGCGCTTCAATATCAATGCCGTCAAACTCCAGCAGTCGTGGATGCTTCCCGTGCAACACTGTCGCGCTCGCATGGCTCGAAGTCGCGCCAGAGTTGTTCGCCCCCGCCGCCGCATGCAACGTAATTCCCAACACGCTCGCCGTTCCGCCGCGCGGAGTTTCCTGCCGTACCTCGTGCACGCGAATCCCGCGCTCTTCGGCCACGCTCGCCGCGTTAATCTGGTTCACATTTTCTGAGCCCTGCAACAAACCTTCGATCGCCGCATTGCGCACCAGCTCCGTCTTCGCCTCGCTCAATGTGCCCGAGTACGAAAGATGAATCGCCTCCAACGTCAACGACGTCGTCTGCGCCAGGAACGAACCCAACCGCCCGCCAAGATCGATGAACGGCGCAAGCTGCACATACTCCTCGTGGCTCAGCGACGGCAGATTCACCGCGTTCTGCACCACTCCGAGTTTCAGATACTCGCGCACCTGCATCGCGATCTGCACGCCCACCGCCTCCTGCGCCTCGCCCGTCGACCCGGCGATATGCGGAGTGAGGATCACATTCTCCAAACCAAAATAAAGCGAGTCCTTCAGTGGCTCACTGCGGAAAACATCCAGCGCCGCGCCGGCCACCTGTCCGCTCTTGAGCGCAGCCGCCAACGCCGCATCATCGATCAGCTCGCCGCGAGCGCAGTTGATAATGCGCACGCCCTTTTTCATCGTCGCCAGCGTCTTTGCATTGATGATGTTCGCCGTCTGCGGTGTAAGCCCCACATGCAGGCTCAAATAATCCGCGCTCTCAAACATCTCCTCAACACTGACGAGTTTAATTCCGTTCTCGCGCGCAACAGCAACTGATACAAACGGGTCGTGCCCAATCAGCTCAAATCCAAATCCACGCGCGCGCCGCGCAACTTCCAACCCAATTCGCCCAAGCCCCAGAATGCCGAGTGTCTTGCCCTTCAACTCGGTTCCCTGCAAACTCTTCTTCTCCCACTTGCCGGCGTGCATGCCCGTGGTAGCCACAGCTATCTTCCTCGCCAGCGCCAGCATCAGGCCGATCGTCAGCTCCGCCACCGCGACCGCATTCGCGCCCGGCGTGTTCATCACCACAATGCCGCGCCGCGTCGCCGCAGGTGCGTCAATATTGTCCACACCCACACCCGCGCGCCCGATCACCTTCAGCTTCGGAGCCTTCTCCAGCAGCGCATCATCCACCTGCACCGCGCTGCGAACCACCAGCGCCTCGGCATCAGCCAGCGCCGCGCCCAGGTCGGTTAACTGGTCGTGCGTCACAACCTGCCAGCCCGGCTCATCCGCAAACACCTTCAACGTCGCCGGCGAAACCTTCTCCGCGATCACTACCTTCATCGTCGCTCCTCTTTCCTGTCCCGCATACTTCGTGAAATCGATTCCCCGCTCTTCGCACAACAGCTCGAAGATGCGCATCACCGCTGCGTGCGGCTTGCCCTCGCCCCGCTCGTACTTCCATATCGAGTTGGGATGCACACCCAAGAGCTCGGCCATCTGATACTGATAGATGTCCAGCTCCTTGCGCGCAATCACCAGCTTCTCGCCGAATGTCAGTTCACTCATCTTTACTCCGTGCACAGCCTCTAGCGCGACTCAAAAAAATCTTCGGGTGCCCCCGGTCTCTCGTATTTTGAGACCGGGGATTCAAAACTCTCAGCCGCGCGCAAAAATCTTCTGCGCCTCCGCAACAGCCGCGCCATACTCCACCGGAAGCTTCAGCGTGTCCTTGGCTATATGTTCCATAGCCGCAATCAATGCCACCGTGTCGAGATAATCGAAGAACCCAAGATGCGCCACACGGAATATCTTGCCCTTCATCTCGCCCTGACCGTTCGCAATCACCGCGGCAAAGCGTGTCTTGAGCGCCTTCACCACATCGCCCGAGTCCATACCCTCAGGCACCGCAACCGCCGTAGCCGCAGCAGCCGGAGCCGAGGGCGCAAACAGCGTGAAGCCCATCTTGAGGAGCGCCGCGCGCGTCGCCTCGGCATTCTTCTCCGCGTTGTTCACCAGAGCCTCGCGACCCTTCGCCAGGTCGCCACCAGCTTGCCCGGCAATGTAATCAAGCGCCGCGCCCAGCGCAGCAACAAGCGCAACCGCAGGCGTATACGCCGTCTCGCCGTTCACCGCGTTCTTCCGCTCCTTACGCAGGTCAAAGTAATAGCGCGGATTCTTGCTCGTCTCCATCGCCGCCCACGCACGCTCGCTCACGCTCAAATACGCCAGCCCCGGCGGAATCATCACCGCCTTCTGCGAGCCTCCAATGAGCACATCAATTCCCCACGCATCCACATCAAAATGCGTCGTGCCCAGCCCCGTAATTCCGTCGACAATCAACAGCGGCTTCCCCGGAGCAGCGTGCACCAGCTTCGCAATCGCCTCCAGATCATGACGCACCGCAGTCGACGTCTCCGTCGCCTGCACAAACACAGCCTTCAACTCCGCGTTCTCCAACGCCTTCTTCACCGCGGCCAGGTCAAACGTCTGCCCGTACGGCACGCTCACCACCTCGGGCACGCAACCAAAAGCCTTCGCCAGTCCCGTCCAACGCTCGCCGAACTTACCAGCAGTCAGCACCAGCACCTTGTCGCCGGGAGAGGTCAGGTTCGTCACCGCCGCCTCCATCGCGCCCGTCCCCGAGCTTGAAAGCAGGATCACGTCACCCTCGGTGCCGACAAAAACCTTCAACTGCGCCAGAACTTTTTTGTACAGCGCGCGGAACTCAGGCGTGCGGTGGTGCATATCGGCCGCGGCCATGGCGAACTGCGCCGCAGGTAGAAGCGGCGTCGGCCCGGGTGTAAAAAGACGAACTTTGCGAATCATTGGCGGTAGCTCCTTTAAACTCAGTAATCACAGTTTACACATGAATGTGGTTTATGTGAACACATTATCAGCACTTTACAGGCATAAATTGTGGAAAACTCTCCATCTAGACCACTAATCCGGCCTGCCACGCCCTACCGCCTAAAGCGTAAAATCAAACTATGACCGTCACACAGACCCTCGAAGCAATCGTCTCCGCCGAGGCCATCAAGGCCTTGAAGGCGCACGACCCAGTGCGCACCGGCACACTCCGTCTCATCAAGACCGCGCTCAAAAACAAAATTATTGACAAGCGCGCCGACCTGACCAAGGCCGAAGAGGAGCAGACCCTCGCCACCATGATCAAGCAGCGCCGCGACTCAATCGAGCAGTTCACCAAGGGCAACCGCCCCGAGCTCGCAGAAAAGGAAGCCGTCGAGATCGTCGTCATCGAGGAGTTCCTGCCCAAGGCGCTCGACGAAGCCGCGCTCAAAG
>CAIMNN010000269.1 GCA_903842845.1 uncultured Acidobacteriaceae bacterium
TCCGTATGGCGAGTACATTCCGTTTCAGAGCCTGTTCAGCTTTGCGCATAAGCTGACTGGGCGCGTGTCATCGATGTCGCGTGGTGAAGAGCGCAAGGTTTTCAGGCTGAACGGGCATCACTACGCGAGCTTTATTTGTTATGAGGCGGTGTTCGCCGACGAAATTCGTCACTTTGCGCGGCTGGGCGGCGAGGTGTTTGTCAACGTCAGCGACGACGGATGGTACGGCGACACGAGCGCGCCGTGGCAGCACTTCAACATGCTGCGCATGCGGGCGATTGAGAACCGGCGCTGGATTTTGAGGGACACGAACAACGGTGTGACTGCTTCGGTGGACCCGTATGGGACGGTGCGGCAGTCAATCCCGCGGCATGAGTACGGCGCGCTGCTGGCGAATTTTGGATACTCCGACGAGTTGACTTTCTACACCGAGCACGGCGACGTGTTTGCGTGGATGTGTGCCCTTGTGTCGCTTGGGGTTGTTGGATGGGCACTCAGGAAGCAATTGCGCACCAGAATAGATGTTCAGCCAGTCAGCAAATAATTAGCTGTTTCATATATTTGTCAAATCACGCTTGCCACGGATTCACAACCGATGATGCGATCTCCGCGAAGTGTTTGACGTTGCGTGTTGCCAGGGTTGCGTGCGTGGAGAGCACGATTCCGGCGATCATCGTGTCGCGGAGTTCCCCGGGTCGGCCGATTCTCTGGCGAGATGCGGCGAGGTCCGCAGTTCGCAGTGCCGCATCAGTGTCGAAGACGGCGATGCGCTGCTGAATCGATTCATTGAGCCAATGCTCAAAGAATCCATTCAGCGCAGTGCGCCGTTTCCCCATGGGCATCAATTGCAAGCCAACGCGAATTTCAAAGACATTGATTGAAGTGGTCCAGATAGAAGAACGTGGCTGCTGATTCAGCCATTGGACCACATGAATCGCCGGCTTGGGATTCATCAGTTCTGAAATTACATTGGAATCGAGAAGAATCATTAGTCAAAGTGAATCGGTTTGATAGGGTTTCCGCGCCAATCTGGAATCTCCAAAGGCTCTGTGAGGCCTGCACCGCGGAAGAGCGCGGCGCTCGCAGTGCCAAAGCCGACGGACGGAGCCTCATCCTGCATTAGCGCATTGCGCAGGATTTCCCTCGCCTCGGCTTCCATGCTGCGGCCGTGGCGTTTGGCGCGGTGTTGCAAGCGCCCCTTGAGCCGGTCTTCGAGATTGCGAACCAAAAGCTGTGCCATTCCGGCCTCCTGAAGTAGGATGCTATCATGATAGCAAAAACGCGTCGCAACCGCTACAATGTTATTCTGGGTACCGGCTCGCTAAGCCGAGTCTCAGTTCAAATCAAGTCAGGTCCGAAGAGCTAACCATGGCATTAACAGATCTCGAATACGCCTACGCTCCCGTCCGCGCGCAAGTGCGCGACCTGCGGGAGTATCTTTGACCCGGAGAGACTCCGCCGGGAACTCGCACAAATTGAAGTAAAGCTCGCCGACCCGAAGCTGTGGTCCGACCCGGCTGCGAGTCAGCCGATCCTGCGCGACCGCAAGCGGCTTGAGGTCTTGATCGCTGAAGATGAGAAGCTGGTGAAAAAGACCGGCGACATTGAGGCGTACTTTGAGCTTGCCGCTGAGACAGACGAGGTTCTGCCTGAGCTTGAGCGCGAGATAAAAGAGCTTGCAGCTTTCGCTGAAGACCTTGAAGCGAAGACGATGCTGAGCAGCGAGACCGACCCGCTGAACGCGATCGTCACTGTGCACCCCGGCGCGGGCGGCACTGAGAGCCAGGACTGGGCGGAGATGCTGCTGCGCATGTATCTGCGCTGGGCCGAGCAGCAGGGCTTCAAGACTGAGATGAACGATTATCAGGATGGCGAAGAGGCGGGCATCAAATCCGCGACCTTCACCATTATTGGCGAGTACGCTTTTGGGCAACTGAGCGGAGAGAGCGGCGTGCACCGGCTGGTGCGTATTTCACCGTTTGATTCCGCAAAGCGCAGGCACACGTCGTTTGCGTCGGTTTATGTTTCGCCGGAGATTGACGATTCGATCGAGGTCAACATCCGCATTGAAGACCTGCGGATTGACACGTACCGTTCGGGCGGCAAGGGCGGTCAGCATGTGAACACGACGGATTCGGCGGTGCGCATTACGCATTTGCCGACGAATATTGTTGTGCAATGCCAGAACGAGCGCTCGCAACACAAGAACAAAGAGAAGGCGATGAAGATGCTGAGGTCGCGCATCTACGAGTACGAGTTGGAAAAGAAGAAGGCTGTGACGAAGAAGCTGGAGGACTCAAAGCTAGAGATAAACTTCGGCTCGCAGATACGGTCGTATGTGTTGCAGCCTTATCGCATGGCCAAGGACCA
>CAIMNN010000270.1 GCA_903842845.1 uncultured Acidobacteriaceae bacterium
CCATCTGATGCTCGCCGTCGCCTCGCCCACCACCACCGTCGCCGTCACCGACTCCGCACTCACCCTCGCCCCCGACACCGTCACCCCCACCACGCTCATCACTCGCGCAGACATCGACCAAACCCCCGGCGCATCGCGCACCACTTCCATGTCCATGGTCACCGACTACGTCCCCGGCGCCTACATGACACACGACATGCTCCACATCCGCGGCGGCCATCAAACCACCTGGCTCATCGACGGCATCGCCATCCCCAACACCAAGATCGCCTCCAACGTCGGCCCGCAGATCGACCCCAAAGACATCGACTCGCTCGAAGTCCAGCGCGGAAGTTACGCCTCAGAGCTCGGCGACCGCACCTACGGCATCTTCAACGTCCTGCCCCGCAACGGATTCGAGCGCAACCGCGAAGCCGAGTTCCTCATCACCGGCGGCAACCTCGGCACCGCTGAAGCCCAGCTCTCCTTCGGCGACCACTCGCAAAAAACCGCATGGTACGCAAGCGCCGCTGGCTCGCGCTCAAACTACGGCCTCGCAACACCTGTCGCCGACATCTATCACGACGCAACAAACTCCCAGAGCGGCTTCCTCTCTCTCACTCGCAACCAAACTCCCAAAGACCAGCTCCGCCTCGACGCGCAACTCCGTCAGGATTACTTCGACATCCCCTACGACCCCAGCACTACCGACTGGCAATCCCAATCCGGTTACTACGCCTCCTCAGGACTGCGCGACGCGCAAACCGAGCGCGATGGCTTCCTCATCCTCAACTGGGTCCGCACACTCAACGCCAAAGCCCTCTTCGAACTGGCGCCCTTCTACCACTACAACCTCTCTAACTACGATTCGCTCTCCACCGATTCACCCGTCGCCACCACTTGGCATCAAAGCTCCAGCTACTCTGGCGGTCAGGCCGACCTCCGCGTCAACGCGCGCAGCAACGACCTCTCCTTCGGCGGCTACGGCTTCTATCAATCCGAGTCCGACCTCTACGGCCTCATCGTCAACGACTCCAGCGCGCCCTCCTACCCCAACACAACTTCATCCGCCGCCGCCTCTCTCACCGAGCTCTACTTCAGTGACCACCTCCGCCTCGGTAAATGGCTCTCTCTCCTCGGCGGCATGCGTTACACCAACTACCACGCTTGGCTCAACGAGTCGGCCCTCTACCCGCGCATCGGCGCAACCTTCGAGCTCCCCCGCCTCCACTGGGTCCTCCGCGGATTCTACGGCCACTTCTTCCAGCCCGCGCCCGTCCTCACACCTTCGGCCTCCGTCATCAACTACGCCGGCAACCTCGGCGGCCAAAACACCTTCACCGCACTCCCCTCCGAGCGCGACGAGGAGCACCAGTTCGGCATCGAAATTCCTTACCGCAACTGGCAGCTCAACATCGACAACTTCAAAACCCGCATCAACAACTTTCTCGACCACTCCAACATCGGCGAATCAAACATGTACTTCCCCATCGCAGTCGAAGGTGCACTCGTCCGCGGCTGGGAGATGACCCTCCGCTCCCCGCGCCTCGCCCACATCGGCCAATTCCATCTCACCTACTCAAATCAAATCGCCCAACAGCGCGGCGCAATCATCGGCGGATTCACCTGCTCGCTCCCCGGCGACCCCGCATGCAACCCCGGCGACAACTCCTACTCACAGGTCGACCACGACCAGCGCAACACCCTCAACACCGGCTTTACCGCCACACTCCCGCACTCAAGCTGGCTCTCCACCAACGTCTACTACGGCTCAGGCTTCTCCAACGGCCTCGCCGGCTCCGGCTACGGCCCCTACCAGGGCAACTACCTCCCCGTACACACAACCTTCGACCTCTCCGCCGGCCACTCCTTCTCTGACCATCTCCACCTCACCGCCACCATCCTCAACGCCACCAACCACCGCGTCCTCCTCGACAACTCCGTCACCATCGGCGGCTTCCACACCAACGACCCGCGCATGTTGCAACTCAGCCTCAAGTACCGTTTCAAGTTCTAGTAGCTAAAATTACGGGTGCCCCCGGTCCCTCGCTTTCGGGGACCGGGGAGAGATGTTGATTGGAACTACACTCTTCGTTCTAACGAACCAACTACTGGCTAGACGCTAAACGCTTGACGCTATTGAATAGCAAATAGCCCAGGAAGTGCCTCGCCAGCCTTCCCCTCAACCGTCACCGTAAACGCCCCCGCATTCAGCGGTGCCTCCGGCCCAACATAAATCGTCCGCGCCTTGTTCAGCCGCGCCCACTGCACAAAATTCGCCGCCGGGTAAACCGACCCGCTCGTCCCCACCACAATCATCACCGTCGCGCGGTTTATCTCATCCTGAATCCGCCCCAGCTCCAGCGGCGTCTCACCAAAGAAAACAATATACGGCCGCAATCGCGCACCACACACGCACCGCCCTACCTCATCAAGCGACCCATACACGCGCGTATCCACAACCGGCGCAGCCCCGCAATCATCCTCGCAACGCGACTTCGCCAACTCTCCGTGCATGTGAACTAAATTTTTCGACCCGCCCAGCTCATGCAGCCCATCCACATTCTGCGTGCACAAAAAAAATCGCTCGCCCAACTGCCGCTCCAACTCACCCAACGCAACGTGCGCCGGATTCGGCTTCGCTGCAAACGCCGCCTCGCGCCGCGCAGAGTAAAACTCCCATACCTTCCACGGGTCGCGCTCCCACGCCTCCGGCGTGCAAACATCTTCAAGCCGGTAACCCGCCCACAACCCATCCGACGCGCGAAACGTCGCAAGCCCACTCTCCGCGCTCACGCCGGCACCGGTCAACACAAAAACCCTGTCTGTCGGATGGATCAATATCTGCTTATGCACAAAATCACGCTCTAGCTAAAAATATATAGGGAACAGTCCACGCACTCACGCGCGCAACCCGTCCCCTGACCCCTGAATTCTGACATCTGAGTCCTGCTCTACGGCTCCAACAGAATCTTCCCCGTCGTCCGCCGATTCTCAAGCTCTGTATGCGCCTTGCCCGCCTCTGCCAGCGGAAACATGCTTTCCATGCGCAGCTTCAGCTCGCCGCTCGCAACCATGTTCAACACTTCGCCCGCACGCTGCTCCAACTCCGCATGCGTCGCAATGTAATGCCACAGCGTCGGCCGCGTCACATACAGCGAACCCTTCGAGCTCAATTGGATCAGATCAAACGGAGGCACCGGCCCGCTCGACGCGCCGAACAACGCCAACAATCCGCGCGGGTGCAAACAGTTCAGGCTCTTCTCAAACGTCGTCTTGCCCACTGAGTCGTAAACAACATCCACGCCCTTGCCATCGGTGAACTTCTTCACCGCCACTTCAAAATCTTTTTCCTCGTACAGGATCACTTCATCCGCGCCGGCCTCGCGCGACAACTCCGCCTTCTCTTTCGTCGAGACGGTCGTTATCACTCGCGCGCCCAGTCTCTTCGCCATCTGCGTCAGCAGCAATCCCGTGCCGCCCGCGCCCGCATGCACCAGCGCCGTGTCGCCCTTCTTCAATGGATATGTCGAGTGCGACAAATAATGCGCCGTCATGCCCTGCAACATCGCTGCCGCGGCCTGCTCCGGCGTCAGCTTCTCCGGCACGCGCACCAACTGCGTCGCAGGAACCAGCGCGTACTCTGCATAGCTGCCCAGCGCGCTCACCGACGCAACCGACTCGCCTATCTTGAAGCCGTTCACGCCCGGGCCCAGCTCTTCTATCGTGCCCGCAGCTTCACTACCCAGTGTCAAAGGCAGCGCCGCCTTGTAAACACCTTTGCGGAAATATACCTCGATAAAATTCACGCCGACCGCTTCCACGCGGATCAGCACCTGGCCCGGACCCGGCTCGGGAATCTCCAGCTCAACCTCGCGTAGTACTTCAGGCCCGCCGGTCTCGTGTATCTGTATCGCTCGCATGTTTTGAAGATGCACCCTGAGGGCTTGTTGAAGCAACCCCGGCCTTTCGCGTTTGTTTCCGTTGGTATCGCAGTTCAGGCTGCGTTTGTCAACTAAAGGTTTTGTAATTCTTTACCGCGCTTGTTTCACTGCGGGCTCTATCTGCATGCTCTGTGCCGCTCCTCGGCTCACGCTGAACTGCGCACCTGCAAACAATATCAGCCCTGAAACATACGCCCAGAACAACAATCCCACTGAAACATAGAACGGCCCGTACAGCGATTGCAGCTCAAGATGCGGCAGCACAAGTACAAAAACATACTTCGCCGCAAGCCATATCAATCCCGTCACCACTGCCGTCTTCATCACCGAACGCCACGGAACCTTGCAGTTCGGCAGTATCCAATAGATCGCGTAGAAAAACACAATGCACGCCGCGCCCGTCGATATCGCCAGCCACACCGTGCTGATTCCCTTGAACACAAAATTATCCACGTGCCCGAAAAAAACAAAAGTCAGTATCTGCCGCTCAAACGCATTCAGCAGAATGCTCGTCATCCCCAGCACCACCATCAAAATCGCAAGCCCAAAAGCGACTATCTGGTTCATGATGTAGTTCCGGCTCACCTTCACGCCCCACGCCTGGTTCAGCGCAACTTCAAGCGGCAAAAAAATCCCCGTGCAAGAGATCAAAATAAAGACTATCGACAACACTTGCACCGAATGATGTGGAACAACCCTGGGCAGATACGTGGTGATGAACTCCTGGTTCGACGGAAAAAAATAGTACACCATGTCGTTGATAACGATCGCCATCGTCGGCGAATGAAAAACATCCTGCGCAATCGTATACAGCAGCACCACCAGCGGAATAAAACTGAGAATCGCATTCGCCGCTACGCTGAACGCGTACGTGTGCACTTCGCTGTCCAGCAGATAACGCACCAGCGCCGTTCCATCCTGCCGCAGCAGGTACCACTTCGACAGCGTCGGCTCCTCTTCGACTACGATCGCGCGTTTCAGAACCAGGCTGTTATAAATGGCACTCCTCTGGCTCTCTATCATCTGCTCTTCTTGCAACTGATTGTCAGGCATGACTCGATGCTAGCAGAACCTTGTATCCCGAATTTGAATCCTGCATTGCAACCCGCACCGCCCCACCCGGACATCCAACTTTAGTTTTTATTGCAAATTAATTTTTATCTTGCACTCAACCTCTACCACCTGACATAAATTACATAAGTCGGTGAAGCTCCAAGGATCTGGACTTAAAGCGGTTCAGGCCAAAGTTGAGGAGTCTGTCCGGCGGATTTTCGTCACTCTTTTGGAGACAGTGAAGTATGGAGCAAGGTGTAGTTAAGTGGTTCAATGGTGCTAAAGGTTTTGGATTCATCCAGCGTTCAAGCGGCGAGGATGTTTTCGTGCACTTCTCGGCTATTCAGGCAAACGGTTACAAAACCCTCAACGAGGGCGAGGCCGTCCAGTTCGAATGTCAGGAAGGTCCCAAAGGGCTGAACGCGGTCAACGTCTCACGACTCGGCTGATTTAGCACTTCCCCAGACCCCTACAGGAATATGTAACAACGCTGAGGTTGAAGCCTGTATCCTCCTGAGGATTCCTGCGCCTCAATCGGCCTGCTCCCTCACATTCCTCATTGCCCGCTCCACATTCCTCCTGAACCCCGCATACCCCGCTCTCCGCACCGGCGACCCATTAAACACGCGCTCAAACTCCGCCTCGCTCATCGCCGCCAACCACTCTAAACTCGGATTCACCAACTCGCCGCGCTCACTGAGTTCCGAATCCCGCACGATCGCCGGCCGCCGGTTCCACGGGCAAACATCTTGGCAGATGTCACATCCAAAAACATTCCGCCCAATCCCCCGCTCCAGCCCCGCCTCAATCTCCCCTTCATGCTCGATCGTCAAATAGCTGATGCACCGCCGCGCATCCATCTTGTGCGGTGCAATCAACGCATCCGTCGGGCACGCCTCCAAACACCGCGTGCAACTCCCGCACCGGTCCGCATGTGCCACCACCGCGCCCTCAATCTCCAAACCAGTCACCAGCACCGCCAAAAACACAAACGAACCCAGCTTCGGATGGATCAGGCACGTGTTCTTCCCCACCCAACCCAACCCCGCCGCAACAGCCAGCGCCGCCAGCGCGCGCACCGCCGCCA
>CAIMNN010000271.1 GCA_903842845.1 uncultured Acidobacteriaceae bacterium
CTCGGCCAGGCCCCAAGTTTTGTCGCCAACTTTGGTGAACAAATTGCTGCGCAGATCACCGATCGTTCCAAAAACAAGGCCAAGGCCAAGAGCGCGGACGACAACTATGTGATGAATCAAGTTCTGGCGTTCCAAGAGGCGATCGTCATGGGCTCGATGACCGGTCGCGTAGCCACGGCGGTCAAGGCGCAGAAGGAAGCCGACGCCAAGAAGACCGAAGCCATGGGCAAGCCCATTGTGCTCGCGGGCAAGACCGTCGGCGGCAAGGACTTCTCGACGACAGAATACAAGGGCAGGGTGATTCTCGTGGACTTCTGGGCCACATGGTGCGGCCCATGCCGCGCGGCTCTGCCCCACGTCAAAGATCTCAGCAAAAAATTCGCCGACCAGCCATTCGTCATCCTCAGCATCAGCCTCGACAACGATGAATCCAAGTGGAAGACCTTCGTCGCCCAGAACGGCATGACCTGGTTGCAGTATTGCGACGGCAGCTTCAATGGCCCCGTCGCCACGCTCTTCAACGTCAAAGCCATCCCAGCCACCTTCACCATCGACGCGGACGGCGCGCTCCAGGACCAGCACTTCGGCGACGCCGACATCGACGCCAAGATCAAAAAGCTTATCGCCCGCGCCAACGAACTCAACAGCAAACGCTCACAAAATTGAACATAGCAGCAGGTAACCACCTTTTTTTCTCCACCCGATTTGCTTTTTCCAGCCATACCCAATAGCATCCAGCTTAGAAACCGGCCTGCAACGCAGGTGTTTGGTAAACGCTGGTTGAACCAATACTCATGAACAGGGTCTCGACTCGACAATCGGTTCTGTGTGCCGTGTCCGCCAGTCCGGAATGCCTAACGAACCGCGGAGAGATCCACCGTCTTAGGGCGGGTTCACCAGCCTAACCATCACGGCCAAGCGGGTCGGCTTCTACTTTATGCGGTAAGTGCTTAATCATTAAGATTCTTCATCCGTTTTATAAAGACACGTCCCTGTTTTACAAACAAATGTCAATGGGATTTTAGGGTTGTTTATGTCCTTGTCTCCATCATCTTTCCATTTTTGTGCCCATCTGGTGTAGTAGGGATCAAGTTGTTCTGGTGTCATCAGATAGATTTCCTTCAGTTCTATCCCTTCATACACTGCAAAAATCCAATCAACTTGCCTGTACTTCTCAATAATATGGGGATTCATGTGATGATGAGTTGAAAAGCTTTGCGTCAGCATTATATTTACTGATTTCAATTCGTATTCTTTGCCATTTTCATCGCGAGCATCATTGCCCTCGCGACCAGGAAGAATAGTCAAGCCGGTATGCAGAAGAATCTGCAGAATTTTGCCGCCATTGTCTTGAAAAATATCATCAATGCCATGCTTGCTCGCCAGTCGCTGTAGCTTGTGTATTGCCGGCATGAGTGCTTTAAGTTTATTCAAATCAGCGTGAGGCTTCATTTCTTTACCTCAGTTAGCAAATCAACAACATCCAATCCAAGTACGATTGCAAGGCGTTCCATTGCATCTATAGAGATGTTTTTCTCATTGCGCTCCACACAACCAACATAGTTCCGATGTAAACCTGAACGTTCTGCAAGTTCCTCTTGTGATAAACCAAGTGCAATACGCGCCAATCTTAGGTTGACACCAAACCTTTTCCTGGCGGTATTCTGTTTGTGCGATGATTTCATCTGGCTCTATGCTCTGCTCTCTGGTAGCATGAAATCAACAGCATATAGGTTGTATGGGAGAATGTGTTGACCGAACATTTTTCAGAACGCGCTGCGTATTCGACACAACTTGGTGCCGCATATGTTGGTGACTCATTGAAATTTTTAGCGGAACTACCAGATAATTCGGTCAGTCTGGTGATGACGAGTCCGCCTTTTGCACTGCAGCGGCAAAAAGAATATGGAAATCTAGATCAATCAGAATATGTAGACTGGCTGCTAGAGTTCGGGCGCTTGATTCATAAAAAGCTGAAAGAGGATGGGAGTTTTGTCCTTGATCTTGGAGGAGCTTACCAAAAAGGTGTGCCTGTCAGAAATCTTTATCAGTTCAGAGTATTGATTCGATTTTGCGATGAGCTGGGGTTCCATCTTGCTCAAGAATTTTTCTGGCATAATCCTTCAAAACTTCCGAGCCCGATAGAATGGGTGAACAAAAGAAAACTACGCGCAAAAGACACAGTTAATACGCTTTGGTGGTTTTCAAAATCAGAGTGGCCAAAAGCAAATGTCAGCAATGTATTGGCTGAATACAGCCCAAGAATGAAAAAGCTGCTAGAGGATCCTGCAGCCTTCTACAAGCCAAAATTGCGTCCATCTGGGCACGATATCGGACTTTCCTTTGCGACAGACAACGGCGGAGCGATTCCTTCAAACTTGTTGCAAATTCCAAATTCTGAAAGCAATGGCGTTTATTTGGGAGCCTGCAAAGAATTGGATATAAAAGGGCACCCTGCACGTTTTCCAGCAAAATTGCCTGAGTTTTTCATCCGACTGTTGACTGAACCAGGTGATCTTGTAGTGGATATTTTTGCTGGTTCAAATACAACAGGTATGGTGGCTGAAATTGAAGGTCGTCAATGGTTGGCCTTCGAATTAAGCCGTGAGTATGTCGCCGCGTCTGCTTTACGTTTTATTCCTAAATCTCTTTCAAAAAAGCGGATGAAAGAAATCCACTCAATGATTCTTGAAGGCAAGCATGTGGCTATTGAGCATGAAGAGGGTTTTCAAGCTCAACTGTTAGCTGGATGAAGTTGAGTCAAGAAGACTTTCAAAGAATAGTTGTTTGCTCCGCTAGCCCCGCCAGCTCCGCTCTCACCGCGTATCCTAAATATGTGAACCTCTCCATCCCCATCCCCGCCGAAGCCGCCAATCAGCGCCTCGACCAATATCTTTCTCTCGCCCTCGCCCCCACCCACGACGGCCTCAGCCGCTCTCGCATCCAATCGCTCATCACCGACCAAAAAATCCTCCTCGACGGCGCACCCACCAAGCCCAGCATCAAGCTCCACGGCGGCGAAACCGTCACCATCACCGGCCCGCTCATTCCGCCGCCGCTCAGCGCCCGCGCTGAAAAAATTCCCCTCGACATCATCTACCAAGACACCGACATCGCCGTCATCAACAAACCCGCAGGCATGATGGTCCACGCCGGCTCCGGCCTCAATGACGAGTCACGCTCCGACGGCACCCTCGTCAACGCGCTCCTTGCCCGCTACAAAAAACTCTCCACACTCGGCGGTCCGCTCCGCCCCGGCATCGTGCACCGCCTCGACAAAGAGACCAGCGGCCTCATCATCGTCGCCAAAAACGACAAGGCGCACGAGCGCCTCTCCGAAATGTTCTCCTCCCGCGAGATGCACAAGACCTACATCGCACTCGTCCACGGTTTCGTCGAGCGCGACAACGCCACCATCAACACCCCAATCGGTCGCGACGTTCAGCGCCGCACACGCATGACCGCCAAACCCGGCGACAACGCCCGCACCGCCATCACACACTACACCGTCCTCAAACGTATCCAGACCCGCTTCGGCAAATTCACCCTCGTCAAGGTCCGCATCGAAACCGGCCGCACCCATCAGATCCGCGTCCACATGTCCTCCATCAACCACCCTGTCGTCGGCGACACCCTCTACGGCGCCGCAGGCCGCATAACCGAGCTTCAGACCGCCCCCAACACGCCAAAACGCCCCGACATCCTCACCCTCGACCGCAACTTCCTCCACGCCGCCGAGCTCAACTTCGCCCACCCGCGCACAGGCAAACCCATCCACCTCACTGCGCCCCTCCCCGCCGAGCTTGAGAGCTTCATCAAGCAGCTCGAAACCAAACGCAAAGATAAGTGATTTTTTACTTTTGTAACCGCGCTTAAACCCACCGTAACTAGCCTCGGTCCCTTTGCCCCTTTGTTCCATCGTCCCTTGGTAGAATAGAAACGTATGAAGAATCGCTATATCCCCATCTTCTTGTTGACACTCGCCGCCTTGCTAGCCGCTGTGCAGCATCTCGCCGCCCAGCAGCCTACGACGCAGCCCGCCCCCGCGCCCGCCGCGCAGCAACCCGCAGCGCTCCCCGACGCAACGCAGGCGCAGCAAGATCAAAACAAGCAATACACCATCGAGAAGACAGTCGATGAGGTCAACCTCATCTTCACTGTCACGGACAAGCACGGCGCATTCATACCCAACCTCCGTCAGAGCGACTTCGCCCTACTCGACGACGGCAAGGCCCCCGAGCGCGTCACTTCGTTCACGCAACAGGTCAACCTCCCCTTGCGCGTAGGCGTCGTCATTGATGCCAGTACCTCCATCCGCTCACGCTTCCAATTTGAGCAGCAGGCCGCCAACGAGTTCCTGCTCAACATCCTCAAATCCAAGCGCGACAAAGCCTTCGTCATGGGCTTTGACGTCACACCCAACGTCACCGCCGACTGGACCAACAACATCGACGCCCTCGAGACCGGCGTCAATCGCCTTCGCCCCGGCGGCGGCACCGCGCTTTTTGATGCCGTCTACACCGCTTGCCGCGACAAGCTTCTCGACGCCAGCCGCGGACTCGAACCAGTCCGTCGCGCCATGGTCCTCGTCTCCGACGGCGATGACAACCAAAGCCGCGCTTACCTCGACGACGCCATCAAAATGTGTCAGCGCTCCGAGACCATCGTCTACGCCGTCAGCACCAACTGGACCCCCAGCCGCGGCAAAGGCGACGCAGTCCTGCAAAAGATCACCGAGGCCACCGGCGGCCGCACCTTCTTCCCCCCCAGCGTCGAGGAGGTCTCCGCCAGCTTCGCTTCCATCGAGCAGGAGCTCCGCAGCCAGTACGAGCTCACCTACAAACCCGCTGACTTCAAACCCGACGGCGCATTCCGCACCATCTACCTCTTCGCAAACGACCGTCGTTACCAGGTCCGCGCGCGTAAAGGCTACTTCGCCCGCAAGGAATAATTTCTGCGCTGAACAAAAAGTGTGCATCCGATTGGATGCACCTTTTTTCATGCCGCGCCGACTTGCCGCGCCGTAGCTTTAGCGAAGGCGGAAGCTTTAGCGAAGGCGGGTGTTCCCTGCTCCCTGTTCCCTGTTCCCTGTTCCCTGTTCCCTCAAACACACTACTGGCTAGGCCCTACTTGCTATTCCCTAATTTCCTTTCCCAAATCAGTCCCCCATTCCCACCCCACTGTCCAAAATCGCAACACTCCTACCCCCATCTGCCCCATCCTTAAACATTTCTTCCCACCGCACGATGAATTAAGAGCAAGCCCACTGAC
>CAIMNN010000272.1 GCA_903842845.1 uncultured Acidobacteriaceae bacterium
GGGCGCAAGGTTGCCGAATGCCACCTGTTGGTGCGAGGGAGTATTGGGCAGCTCACTCTGCGCAAACACAGAGAAGCCAGACAGCAATGCTGTAGCCAAAAAGAAGAGGCTAATCTGTTTCCATTTCAGGTTCAGCACGAGACACAGTCTCCGGGGCAAAGTGTGTGGCGGGCAGTTTCCGACGTATACTGAAATCCATACCCACGCAGGGTATATAATATACCCCCATAGGGTATATTGTCGAGGTGCATATGGCGGAACATCTGAAAGACCGTGAAAAGTTGAAGCTTTTGCAACGTGTACGCCGGTTGCGCGGGCAGATGGAGGCTGTGGAGCGGCTTGTGAACGACGGCAGTGATTGCGGTGGCCAGTTGATGCTGCTGGCGGCGGTACGCGGAGCAATCAACGCGCTGATGGGGGAGATTCTTGAAACCCATATACGCTTCCACGCCACAGACGGGATAACGGATAAGATTGCACCGGAGCTGGCCGAGGATCTGATCGACCTGGTGCGTGCGTATTTGAAGTAGGGAAGCCACTTCACCATGGTAGGCGTGGGTAGTAGATGCTTGGATTAAAGTCAGATGAAGGTCGACAGGAGTGCTGGAAGTTAGGGCCTGTAGCCTTGCCGATTGGAGATTGACTTTTCTTGTTTAGCATCTAATCGATGCACAAGGGCCGAGGGTAAGCATCGTCCTCGTGCATCGATCAGTGGAATGAACTGGTTGTGCTTGAGCCAAGCTAGAACTTGTTAATCGGGATCAAATACCCTGTGATGACCACATTAAATGACATTGAAGATGGTGTGTAACCGGCAAATGCTGGGCCAATCAGCAAAGTGTCGGCATAGAGTGTGAGTGGATAATTTGCATAAAATTGAGAGGGATCGACAGTGGATACGCTGGGTGCGAAGTAATAGCTAACGCTTCCTCCGCCGTTCACTGTGGTGTTGAGAATAACAATTGGTTGTACATAAGGGTTGGCTACTGCTTCGCCTGAGAGATTTATGTTCTGAATCACTAGCCGCTTTCCGGTTGGAATAGTGACAGGAGTGTACTGAAAGTTGTTGACATTAACTGAGACGGTGGTCTGAAAGGGTGTACCGGTGAATTGTGCATTGGACTTGGTTGGCAAGATGAGCGCGAGGGTGACAAAAAGAAGCATGACCCCAGTGAACAGTATGCGGTTGTTTTTCAAGTGAGCCTCCATTATTGAGTGAAAGTTGTGTTGATTGAGATTGGACGTTGGGAGAACAGATTGGTATTCAATGCATCTCGTTTAGAGATTGAGACAAAGTATTCCATAAACGCTGTAAGTTGTCATTGATTAAATGAATAATATTCAAACTATATATAAACGAATTAGAAAGCCGGGAATGAAGAATATAAGGGCGCGTTTAAAGCAAGTGAGAGAAGAGGGCAGGAGATATTGTCTAACTTGCCTTGAATGCGAGGCGCAGCTCTTCAAGGCTTGCGTTTAAATCGAAAGCTAAATTATTCTGCTCATTCTCAGTCAGCTTGGAACCGTGTTTCGTAAGGTAGAAGACGTCAATTGCGGTTTCGCCTTCGGTGTCGATGAGCGCAACCTCGATATTGCATTGATGCTGATTGAAGGCCAGCGCTATGCGTCGCAGCAGGCCGGGGCCGTCTTGTGCGACGACTTGAAGAATTGTCGAGTGGGTGGAAGACTCGGAGTCGAATTCCAGACGAGTTTCAACCTCAACTTTGAAGTTGGAGGATTGGCCTCGGTGCATGCGGCTGGCGAGCAACTGGTCGACGGGCAGTTCTTGCGCGATGACATCATGCAGGTGTTCGAGGAAGCGGTCCTTCTCATCCGGGTTTAATGCGAGCGTGTCAAATGTGTCGGTGAAGTGGAAGCTGTCCACAATGACGCCGGCGTCGTTCGAGAATGCGTCGGCCTTGACGATGTTCATTCCCCACGCGGCGAGAGTTCCAGCGACGTCAGCGAAGAGGCGGCTGCGGTCGCGCGTGACGACGGTGAGGTCGTAGAGCTTTTTATTCACGTGCAGGTCGAGCTGCACAGGTTCATCGGCAAGCCGGTCGGCAAGCTCAAAGTGGTTTCTGATCTGCTCAGGAAGGCGGGTTTGCATATAGCGCTGGGGAAGGCCTTCGAGGAATTCCTTGAGCGAATCGTATTGTGAAGGCGGGACCATCGAGCGGATGCGGTTTAAGAGAGATGGGTCGAGCGCTGCGTGATAGCGAACCTCGTCCACGCTGCGGTCCATGAAGTTGGCGGTCGACATGTAGAGCTGCCAGAGGTTCTCGGCCTTCCACGGTGTGAGCGCGTCGGGATGCACGGCCTTGATGTCGGCGTAGGTCATCAGGGTGAGCATCTTGAGCAGCGCAGGGGAGCCGATCTTCTCGGCGAAGCCGCGCACGTTTTCGGCGTCAAAGATGTCGCGGCGCATGGCGACGGACATTTCGAGATGGAGCCGGATGAGCTTGCGGATGGTATCGCGCTCTTCGGCGTCGAAGTCCAAGCGGCCGAGGAGCGTGTCAGTGAACTCGACGCTGGTTATGTTGTGGTCGCCGAACTTGCGCGCCTTGCCGGTGTCGTGCATCAAAAGCGCAAGCAGGAACAGGTCGAGGCGGTCTATCTCGGGCAATAGCCGCGCGAGGCGCTGTTCATAGTCGTGCGCAGGCTGGCGCAGTTGGTGGATATTGTCGATGACCAGGAATGTGTGCTCATCGACGGTGTAGCGATGGTAGCTGTCGCGGATGACGAGCGCATCAATGCCGTGAAACTCGGGGATGAGCATCTCAAGGATGCCGAGCGCGTGCATGGTTCTGAGTGCATGTGCAGCGTGAGGTCCGAGAAGAATCTCGCGCAGTGAGGCCCAGAGTTGTGCGCCTTCAGGGATTCGAATGGCGAGGACTGGGAGAGCGTCGGTGATGCGGTCCTCAGCGGATTGGCTGAGCGCGTATCCGTGAGTCGCCATCATGGTGAAGACGCGGAGTATTGATGACGTGTCATTGAATTGTGCGCCGGGGTTGATGTCGATGCGTCCCTGATCGATGTAGAAGTCGGTTCCTGCGATGGGCGTGCGTCGGCGGCGGAATTGTTTATAGAAGCTGACCGGTGCGGGGATGTGCTCCATGAGCAGGACGGCGCGGCGATAGATGACGCGTGCATGCCGATAGTAGGTGCGCATCCAATAGGATGGGTCGGCGGTGCCGCGGGTTTCAAGGCCGATGGAGTTTGCCGCCGCATCGTCCTGCGATTGCCAGTCGAGCGTATTGTCATCGCGGCCGTGGCGGAAGTGCAGGAAGCAGCGGACGGAGGCGAGGAAGTCGAATGCCGTCTCCGCATCGCCGCGCGCGCTTTGGAAGACGCCGCCACGCTGGCGTGGCCATTCGCGTTCCTCCTTGAGATGAAAGAGGAGAGCGAACCATAGTGCGAGGTGGTGGTCGCGCAATCCTCCGGGGCAATCCTTGAGGTTCGGTTCGAGATGGAAGATGGTGTTGCCGTACTTTGCGTGGCGGGCGCGGGCCAGTTCGCCGAGCTTCTGCGTGATGATGTTCCACTGGCTGAGCACGAGGCCGGGGATGACGTCGTTGTGCAGCTTTTGATAGAGCGGGAACTGTCCGGCGAGATAGCGGTGGTCAAGAGTGGCCAGTGTGAACTCGAGGTTGTCGGGATCGAAGCGGCCGACTTCCTTCAACGTGCGCGAGTTCGGGCTGGCGCGAAGGCCGACATCCCAGAGGGCCTGGATGATGGTGCGGATACCTTCGCGGTGCTGCTCTTCGGTCTTTTCATCAGCGAAGACGAAGAGGAAGTCGATGTCAGAGAAAGGGAAGAGATCTTTGCGTCCGTAACCTCCGAGCGCGAGCAGGGTTGCATTGACGCCGGGCTGCTCGACGAAGACGCGCTTCCAAAGCTCAATGAGCAGGCGGTCGACGACCGACGAGCGGCGGCGGATGACGGCGGTGCCATCGCCTGTGCGCTCGAAGTTCTGGCGCAGAAGCGCCATCTCGCGGATGTAATCATCGCGCAGATCGTCGAATTTTGGAAACGCCTTTTGCATCGTGCTCCAGCTGTTGCGGGTTGCACTGATGTTGCAGTTCAAGCGGCCTATGCGATCGATGAGAGACCGGCAGGCGCCGACCCTCAGTGCTAGAGAACCGTCTCGCCGCGCTCTTCGTTGCGGATGCGGATGGCCTCGTCGACGCGGGTGATGAAGATCTTTCCGTCGCCGATGCGGCCGGTGCGAGCTGCGCCGATGATCGCCTGGACGGCCTTCTCCTTCAGGTCGTCGGTGACCACGATCTCAATTTTGATCTTTGGCAAAAGGTCGACCGTGTACTCGCGACCGCGGTAGAACTCGGTGTGGCCTTTCTGACGGCCGTGGCCACGGGCTTCAAGGATGGTCATGCCTTCAATGCCTGCTGCAAGGAGCGCGTCTTTGACAGCGTCGAGCTTCGAGGGTTGAAGAACGGCTTCAATCTTATGCATCTTTGTGTCACCTCATAGTTGTCTTGGGCTGACGGGCAGCCTGGTTGTGATTGAGTGAGGAAAAACTGCGATTGATACCCTAATCTTACGGGGTCTCGTATTCGTAACCTGATTCGCCGTGCTGACTCTGGTCGAGCCCTATCTGTTCATCCTGCGCAGAAACGCGGAGGCCGATTGTTTTATCGACGAGGAAAAGCAGGATGGGTGTGCCGACAAGTGAGATGAGCCAGGCGATGGCGACGCCACCGCTTTGGTTCAATAGTTGATGCCAGTTTCCGTCGATGACGCCGGTTGCTTTGCCTTCACCATAAACTGCATTGATGGCTTTGGTGGCGAAGATGGCGGTGAGAAGTGCGCCGATGGTTCCGCCAGCGCCGTGTACACCGAATGCGTCGAGCGAGTCGTCGTAGCCGAACCAGTTCTTGACCTTGAAGACCATCAGGAAACAGACCGCGCCACCGATGAAGCCGATGGCGAGAGCTGACATGGGTTGAACAAAACCGGATGCCGGCGTGATTGCAACCAGGCCGGCGACTGCACCGGAGATTGCGCCCAGAGCGGTGGGTTGTTTGTTATGCAACCATTCAGCGAGTGTCCAACTGATGGCTGCCGCTGCTGCGGCAAAGTGTGTATTGATGAATGCACTGGTGGCCAGAGGCCCTGCATTGAGCGCGCTACCGGCATTGAAGCCGAACCAGCCCACCCACAGCATGCACGCGCCGATGAAGCTGAGCACGAGCGAGTGCGGAGGCATTGCGGTTTTGGGGTAGCCGAGTCGCTTGCCGAGATAGAGCGCGGTCACGAGTGCGGATACGCCTGATGTGACGTGGACGACGGTTCCGCCAGCGAAATCAAAGCAGGGAAGTTTGCCGCCGGTTGTATTGAGCAGTCCGCCGACGCCCCAGACCATGTGCGCCATCGGGCTGTAGATGACGATAGACCAGAGGCCGAGGAAGACCGCCATGGCGCTGAACTTCATGCGTTCGGCAAATGCGCCGGTAATGAGAGCAGGCGTGATGATGGCGAACATTAACTGGTAGACCATATAGGTCTGTTCGGGGATGGTGGGCGCGTAATCAGGATTGGGAGTGAGGCTGACGCCTTTGAGGAAGATGTGGTCAAAACCGCCGATGAACCAGTTGCCATGTGCAAAGGCTAGTGAGTAGCCGATAACCGCCCAGATCACGGTGACGATGCCCATCATGGCAAAGCTCTGCATCATGGTGGCAAGAATGTTCTTCTTGCGCACCAGGCCGCCATAGAAGAGCGCAAGTCCGGGCCCGGTCATCATCAGAACCAGCGCCGCACTCATCAACATCCACGCATTGTCGCCGGCCATTTGCGCGTTGCTGATGGACTGCTTTAACGCGTCGATCTGAGCCTGCGTTGCGGGTGCGTTCGCCTGGGCCATCAAAGGCGCACAGAACGCGAGTGTGATGCTCAGCACTGTCGCAGCCTTCGTCCTGCGATTTAACCTCATATCATCTCCACTGAGTACGAACTGCGAGAAGTGAAACAGTTCGGCAAATGAATACAAGTTCAGCATCAGCTGTGAAAAACCGGTTTGGGCTTTTCCTCAGCCGGAGCAAACCAATGGTTGTTCCAGAGAGTGCGGCTGATTAACTGTACTTTAATTTTCGTGGAGACGGGCACAGAACGCAAGCGCCAGTCAGGAGTATATTGGAAATATGACGGAATCATTGGGCAAAGACCGCTATCTATTCGGTTCTCTTGAGAGCAGCGCAGTCAACCGTTTCAAGATCAAGGAAACGGATCATGGCATCGAGCCGCCTGAAGGCATCATGTTGACCTCGATGGATTTCGCCGTGAACTGGGTGCGCAAAAGCTCCATCTGGCCGATGACCTTTGGCCTTGCCTGCTGCGCCATCGAGATGATGTCGATGGGCGCATCGCGCTACGACATCGCCCGTTTCGGCTCTGAAGTTTTCCGTCCTTCACCGCGCCAATCGGACCTGATGATCATCGCCGGCCGCGTCAGCCAGAAGATGGCCCCGGTCATTCGCCGTTTATATGAGCAGATGCCCGAGCCGAAGTGGGTCATCTCGATGGGAGCCTGTGCAACTTCCGGCGGAGTTTTCAACAACTACGCTCTTGTACAGGGTGTGAACCAGATTATTCCGGTGGATGTTTATGTACCCGGCTGTCCGCCGCGTCCTGAGCAGCTTTTGTATGCCATCACGCTGTTGCAAGAGAAGATTCAACGCGAGTCTGGGTCACTAACCAGAACGATAAATTTGGGCAAATGAGGCACAAAAAAGGCAAAAGTTAAGCATGCCTGCAAGTCCCTTATAATGAGACGAAAAGCCTTTCGGTGGATTACCTAAGTAATAGTTACGGTACTGCCGGGCTTCCTTCTCTCAATTTTCACTCAACTCATTGAAAATTTGTTCACTTTCGGAAATGCTGTGTTACCTTTATTATGCTGTATCAGAGTTCCTGAATCTTGACTCAGAAAAAGTTCAGAAACCAGCGCGGCGACTTGTGCGCCGGGTGCATTTTTCGTTTGAATCAGAAGGATTAGTTTTGGAGGAGAAACGCATGTACTCTCGTGTACTGAAATTTGCAAGCCGGATCGCTCTTCTGGCTTTAGTGGCGCTCGTTCCCGTTGCTCTCGCAGCGCAGGGTTCAGCCAAGAAGCCTGCCCCTTGGGCACACGGTTCCGCCTATCAAGGTGATGGACTTTCGCGCTGGGACATCTTTGCCGGATACAGCTATCTGGCACCGGTGGGAACAGTGAACACGCTGCAGGGCGACTATCAAACTGTCGAGCCGTTCACCTACAACTCGATCGACTACGGCGCGGCTGCCAGCATTGCTCGCTACTTCAATAAGTATGAAGGTATCGAGGTCAAGGGCGGCTTCCACCCCAACCAGAACAATCTGAATGATGGTGTCTACACAGTGTCTGGTGGTCTCATTTTGCGTTATCCAACAGCCACGTTGACGCCGTTTGTACACATACTTGGTGGCGGAGCACGCATCACCGGCCCCGATTTCCAGCCCTACACCTGGGGTCCTTCGTTCACCATCGGTGGCGGTCTCGACTACCCCACTCCGCTCTTCAAGCATCATCTCTCGATCCGCGTCTTCCAATATGACTTCACCTATGCGCACGTGAACTACGGCGGTCAGGATGTTGTCTTTGGTGGCGTCGGCAACCCGAAGATGAACGAGCTGAGCACGGGTATCGTTTATCACCTCGGCGGCTTGAAGCCTCCTCCGCCAGTCACATTGGCCTGCAAGGCCGCGCCTGAGTCAGTGTTCCCTGGCGAGAATGTGAATGTCACCAGCACATCGACCAATCTGAATCCCAAGCTGCCCACGACGTACACCTGGACCGGCTCCAATGTGACCGGCGACGGCGCAAACGCCAAGGTGGACACGGCGACACTCGCGGCAGGTTCCTACACCGTCAAGGGTCACGTGACGCAGGGTGTGAAGCCCTACATGTCGGCTGACTGCTCGACACAGTTCACGGTTAAGGAATATGAGCCTCCGACAATCAGCTGTAAGGCTGATCCGGCGACCATCAAGCCGGGCGATTCCAGCACGGTTACCTCCGATGCCAGCAGCCCGCAGAACCGTCCGCTGAAGATCACCTACACAGCAGCGGCTGGTCAGATCAATGGCAACGGCAACACCGCGACCTTCACAGCAGTTGAAGGCACTCCGATTGATACCATCAGCATCACTTGCAGCGTCAGCGATGACAAGGGCCACTCGGCTTCCGCCAATACCTCCGTGACGGTCGTCAAGCCTTACGTTCCGCCGGCGCCGACAACTTCGAACCTCTGCGCGATCACCTTCGGCAAGAAGACCCAGCCGATCGCCCGCGTCGACAACGAAGCCAAGGGATGCTTGGATGATGTCGCCCTCAACCTCCAGAAGCAGCCCGACGCCAAGTTGGTAGTCATCGGCGAAGAGGATGCAACGGAGCTTGCCGCCAGCACCAAGGGCAAGGGCAAGAAGGCCACACCGAATCACGATCTCGCTGCGCAGCGCGCCGTCAACACCAAGGCATACTTGGTTGAAGACAAACAGATTGATCCTTCTCGTATCTCGGTTGCCACCGACTCAGGCGATGCTCAGCAGGCCAAGAGCGTTCTGATTCCGACTGGTGCCGCATACGATGCATCCGGTACAACGCCGGTTGATGAGACCAAGGTCAAGCCGCAGTCTCGTACACGCGCTCAGGCCCACGCTGCAGCATTAGCCGCAGCCAAGGACAAGAAGCCCGTGGCCAAGAAGAAGGCAGCTGTCAAGTAAGCATTGGCAGTAAACACTCAGAAAGGCCCCGCACTGCGGGGCCTTTCTGCTTTGCAGTGTGATCGCGTTGTAGGGGCGCTCTGCAGGTGCACCTTGTACTCGTTACCATAGGTGGTTCCAACCGCAATTTTTGTGCTGTGCCTCTATGCCTCTGATGTGTTGGAATTCTAAGTGTTTCAATGCGACCTTTTGCTCAAGTCACTGTCAAAACTGTAAGCATTTCAACTTCGACCCTAAGCAGCCCGATGGGTGGGCCAATGTGTCAAATTCCCCCAAAGTGAGGAAGTCAGAATGAAGTCAGTTAAGCTCTTTGCTCCGGTTCAGATGTGGGTATCCTTGTGCGCTTTGCTTGTGCTCAGCGCAGTGTTCGGCCTTCATGCGCAGAACAAGACCCCGTGGCAGATACTGGGACCCGATGGCGGCGACGTGCGCTCCATTGCGGCTGTTCCCGGCGATCCCACGCACATGTATATCGGCACTACCAATAGCTGGATATACGAATCCAACGACAGTGGTGCGCACTGGAGCCGGTTGTCCAAGATCGAACCATCTGACGACTTGATCATCGACCGCATCTTCGTCTCTCGCGATTCAAAGAAGATGATCTTTGCCGGCGGCTGGAAGCTCGATGGAAATTCGGGCGGACTATGGGTGAGCACTGATGGCGGCGGGAAGTGGCATGCCATCCAGGCCATGGAAGGCCAGTCAGTGCGTTCGCTGACGCAGTCCATCTCCGATCCCTCACAGATCTTCGTCGGCACGTTGAAGGGCGTTTATCGCAGCAACGATTACGGCAAGAACTGGGCTCAGATCAGCCCGGCCGGCAGCACTGAGATCCACGAGGTCCAATCATTGGCTGTGGACCCGAAGAACCCGTCAATCGTTTACGCCGGCACGTGGCATCTTCCCTGGAAGTCGACCGACGGTGGCGTTACCTGGAACAACGTCAAGCAGGGCTTGATCGATGACTCCGACGTTTTCTCCATCATCATCGATCCAGTAAATACCAGCATCGTATACGTCAGCGCTTGCAGCGGCATTTACAAGAGCGAGAGCGCTGGCGCGCTCTTCCACAAGATCCAGGGAATTCCTGCCACTGCGCGCCGCACACGCGTTCTGATGCAAGACCCAATCGACCACGACACTGTTTACGCCGGAACCACTGAAGGCCTATACAAGACGATTGACGGCGGCAAGAGCTTCAAGCTCATGACCGCCTCTGATGTCATCGTCAACGGTATCTATGTCAATCCTCTGGACCATAACAAGGTACTGCTCGCGACTGACCGTTCCGGTGTGCTGGTCAGCAATGATGCAGGCCTCAGCTTCACGCAATCGAACACCGGCTTTTCGCAGCGCAAAGTCGAGGCGTTGCTGGTTTCGCACTCTCAGGGTGAAGGCATCTATGCCGGTGTGGCCAATGACAAGAACTATGGTGGTGTCTTCTTCTCAGGTGATCAGGGCGGAAGCTGGAAGCAACTCTCCGCAGGGTTGAACGAACTCGATGTCTTTGCACTGGCCGAGTCGTCTGATGGTCGCATTTTTGCCGGAACCGAGAAGGGAATTTATTCGATCGACTCTCCCAACTCCCTGTGGAAAGAGACCGGCAAGATCGTCAACACGACCACCAAGTCGGTTGTCACTACGGTGAAGGGAAAGAAGATCACAAAGGTCACAAAGACCGTCATCGTCAATCTGCCTCCCAAGTCGTTTGCCGGCGCAGTTCGTGCACTGGACGTGAAGGGCGATACATGGCTGGCTGCAACATCGGAAGGCGCGTTCACCAGCAAGGACAAGGGCGTAACCTGGCAGGGTGGACCGGTTCTCGGTATTCGCGATTTCAGGACCACCGCTGTCAATGGAACGTCCATGGCAGTAGCCAACGATTCCGCACTGGCCGTTTCAAAGGACTCAGGCACAACTTGGACGGCTGTCACGCTACCGACAACACTCTCTAATCTGCGTCGGGTCGTATTCACGCCCAACGGCGTTCTTTGGGTTGGTTCGCGCGATGGAATCTATCTCTTCAACGCCAGTGACAGCAACTGGACTGAGTTCTCGCGCTTCCCGATGCGCGGTATTGACGATCTTTACTATGATGCAGCTCACAACCGCATGCTCGTCAGTTCGCGAACCGGCGATCTGGTCTATGTTGTAGATCCTGACGCGAAGACGTGGAAGCACTACAAGCCCGGTTATCACATCAAAGTCATTAGCGCCGCAGCTGACCATATGATCGCCGCTTCCCTTTATGACGGCGTGCTCAATGGACCCAAGACGGAGTAAGCATCCATCAAGCGAGCAAAAAGGGCCGCTTTTGTCAGCGGCCCTTTTCGTTTGATCAAAGCCTTCAGCAATCAAGCGCGGGATTCGTTATCATATAGGTATGGCTTCTCCTGTTACGCAGACCCCGGTGTCGCATACTTTGGACAACTTCTCCACCTATGACCCTCGTCTGGATCCAATCGCTGAAAAAGTGATGGCAGAGGAGCGCCTGACTCCAGAGGAAGGGCTGCTGCTTTACCGCAC
>CAIMNN010000273.1 GCA_903842845.1 uncultured Acidobacteriaceae bacterium
GAGCTTGGCAAGGGCAAGAAGCTGCCTGAGATTTTGGAATCGCTGGGCGGCAAGGTTGCCGAGGGCGTGCCGACGACGAAGGCTGCGCTGGAACTGGCGCGTAAGCACGGAGTGGAGATGCCAATCACCGAACAGATGGAGCGGATTCTCGACGAGGGCAAGGACCCGCGCGCGGCGATGAAGGAATTGATGCAGAGGCCGAATAAGGATGAGTGAAAAAGGGACTAAGGGACTGCGCGCCTTCGGCGCTAGGGACTTAGGTTCTAAAGGACTGAGGAGGATTTATGATCGAGCAAATCAAAGATGCTATCAGCAATGCAGCCCGGAAAAACCAGAAGATTGCAATGTTCCACCTTCAGGTTTTGAAGAATGCAGATCAATTGGCAGGTATGAATCCCAAGGGTTTTCGCAAAGAAGTTTCTGTTCCTGCAACCTATGCGACCGAATTCACAAAAATGATCGCCCTATCACGGCTGATGAAGGAACAGGGAACAACGCTTATTTGAAAATGATGTAATACAAGTAATGGGGAGAACGAAATTCGTTCTCCCCATTTTGTTTTTTGAGCCGCTTATTTACAGAGCGTCAATCTCATCTTCCGGACTCGGAGGCTCGCCGCCTGCGCGATTGAGTATGCGCAGGAACTCGTCACGATCCGCGCGAGTGCGCCGTTCCGCAAAAAATTCCTCTGTTTTCATTTCATCAGCGATAGCATTTGTGTCGAACAGCCTTCTCATGTCACAAATGCTATCACGATGTTCGCACTTAGACTACTCGTCTTCGTCTTCCACCGGCGCCTTGGCGTTGGCGAGGATTTTTTCCGCTATTGCCTGGGGCACGATGTCGTAGTGGTCCATTTCCATTCTGTAAGTCCCGCGGCCTTGCGTCATGGAGGTGAGGATGGTTGCGTAGGTGAGCATCTCGGCCATGGGCACTTCAGCGTTGATGACGGTGGTGCGTCCGCGCGATTCCATGCCCTGCACGCGACCGCGGCGGCCGTTGAGGTCACCCATGAGAGCGCCGGCGAATTCGTCCGGGGCTTCGATCTCGACCTTCATCACCGGCTCAAGAAGGCAGGGCTTGGCTTGTTCCATGGCCTTGCGGAAGGCGAGGCGGCCTGCGACCTTGAAGCTCATTTCGTTGGAGTCGACGTCGTGGTAGCTGCCGTCGTAGACGGTGACCTTGAAGTCGACCATGGGATAGCCGGCGAGGTGGCCGCGTGCCGCTGCTTCGACGATGCCTTTTTCAACAGCCGGGACGTACTGACGCGGAATGGAGCCGCCGAAAATTTCGTTGGCGAACTCGAAGCCGCCGCCGCGTGGCAGAGGTTCCATCTTGATCTTGCAATCGCCGAACTGGCCGTGGCCGCCGGATTGCTTTTTGTGGCGACCCTGCGCGTCGGCTTTGCCGCGGATGGTTTCAAGATAAGGAACCTTGGGCGCCTTGAGAGTGACCTCGGCATGGTAACGCTTCTTGAGGCGGCTGACGATTGCTTCGATGTGCGGCTGGCCAGCGCCGGCGATGAGGAACTCATTGGTCTGCGGGTCGCGGAAGAAGCGGATGAGCAGGTCCTCTTCCATGAGCTTGTGGATGGCGGGTGCGAGCTTGTCTTCGTCAGCGCGCGACTTGGGCTCGATGGCGTAGGTCATTGCGGGAACGGGGAAGGTGACGATCTCGAACTGGCCTTCGCCGCCCTTCTGACCGAGCGTGTCGCCGGTGAGCGTGGTTTTGAGTTTGGCGACGACGCCGATGTCGCCAGCGTGGAGTTCGGCGATTTCGGCGGGCTTGCGGCCCTGCATGACGCTGAGGTGGGCGAAGCGCTCCTGCTCGCGGCGCGTGAAGTTTTCCAGAGTGGCGTCGGTTTTGAGAACGCCGGAGAGCACCTTGAAGAAGCTGATGCGGCCGGCGAAGGGGTCGGTCATGGTTTTGAAGATGAAGAGCGAGAGCGGCTCCTTGTCATCGACCTTGCGCATGGTCAAGCCTGCGCCGGCTTCGAGGACCTTGTCGCCGTTGGCGACGACGCCTTCACGCGCCGCGGATTTGAGCGCGACCGGCGGCCGCTCGGTGGGCGAGGGCATGTAGACCTTGATGAAGTCGAGCAGGTGGTCGGTGGCGACGTTGGCTGCGCCGCTGGAGAAGAGGACGGGGAAAATTTTGTCTTCGCGGATGGCCTCGTGGAGCGCGCTGATGAGGTGCTCCTCGGGGATGGTGCCTTGCGCGAAGTACTCTTCCATCAACTCGTCCTTGCCTTCGGCGACGAGTTCGACGAGAGCTTCGTGGGCTTCCTTGGCTTGCGTGTGAAGGCTGGGAGGAATTTCGCCGAGCTTGCCAGCGCCGTTGCCGCCGGTCTCGTAGTAGAAGGCCTGCATGGTGACGAGGTCGACGATGCCGTGGAAGCCCTGCGCGTCAGAGATGGGCAGCTGGACGGGAACGCAACTGCGGCCCCAGCGCTCGTGGAGGTCGTCGATGAGCGCGGAGAGTCCGCCGCCGCCGCCGGCCTTGGGGTGGTCCATCTGGTTGATGACCACGACGCGCGGCAGGTTGACCTCTTCGCAATAGCGCCAAACTTTTTCAGTGATGGTCTCAACGCCGTTCTGAGCGTTGACCAGTACCAGCGCGGCTTCGGCGGGCTGAATGCCAGCCTTGGCTTCGTGGGCGAACATGTGGAAGCCGGGCGTGTCGATGAAATTTACCTTGATCCCCTGCCACTCGGCGAAGGCGACGGCGTTCTGCATGGTGAAGCCGCGCGCAATCTCTTCTTCGTCATAGGCGGTGGTGGCTGTGCCTTCCAGGACGTTGCCAAGCGTTGGTGTCATTTTCGCGGCATGCAACAGAGCGGCGATAAGACTTGTTTTGCCACTGTGCGCATGCCCCACTACAGCCACGTTGCGGATCTCGCTGGATTGGTAGATTTTCATGGTCTTTCTCCTTGTTTGGCATTGGGATCAAGTTGTGAAGCGGTCATTGCAAATAAAAAAGCCGCGCGCGAGGTGCGAGCGGCCAGAGCCTGGGATTGTGCGGGTACAGCGGGCGAAGACAGGGATTGGGCGGGTGTGCCGGTGCGCACTATGAATGGCGGATGAATTTGTTTGGAGAGCCTGCTTTGGACTCCCCCGTCGTAATCGTCCATCGGAGTTGAACCCGCATTCCCGCGTGGTTCCGGAGCCAAAATAGAGCGCCCGGCTATGGTCTCTCACTCAGGAAAAGGGATGCTATCACATTGGGGCTGAGAGTTTCATGTGATGTTCGGCACGGGAAGGCGGGGAATTCTGAGATGCTGTTGATATGAAGATTGCGCTCATCATTCTCGCCGTCATCCTCATCGCCGGGTCGTTTTATGTTGATTACCGGTGGAAGAAGTGGATGGCGGAGAGAAACAAAGACAGGGACCGATAAGGCAGCGTCTAGTAAATAGCATCCAGCCAGTAGGAGTTTTGCTAGAACAAACATATATGTTCTAACGATGCTCTTACTGGCTAGACGCTAAACGCTCGACGCTTTTGTTTAGTGCGTTACTGCTATGGCCGTAGGGCCGGTTGGGTCGGGTCCGACTGTGGTTCCGGTCGAGGCGTTGATGATGTTGGTGAGGTTGCCGGTGTTGTTGGTGCTGAAGGTATAGATGTCCATGTCCGAGCTGCCGCCCTTGTTGAGCGCGATGACGAAGGAGTGGGTATTGTCCTCAGCTACGGCGTAGGTGTTGAAGCCGGTGGTGTAGGGCGAGTTGGACAAGGAGCCCAGAGTGTTGGTGGTGGCTGTGGCGTTTGTGCTGATGGTGGTAGCGAATCCCGTAAGGTTGCCGACGTTGTTGTTGGTGCCGCTGACTGTCTGGTTGGCGACATAGACGAAGTAATCCGTGTTATCCACCAGGA
>CAIMNN010000274.1 GCA_903842845.1 uncultured Acidobacteriaceae bacterium
GAGTGCGGGAAGAGTCCCTCTTCCATTCCGGCGAGGAAGACGAGGGGAAACTCGAGACCCTTGGCGGCGTGGAGGGTCATGAGGGTGACGCGCGCGTCGGGGTCGTACTTGTCGACGTCGGATGCGAGGGCGGCGTGATCGAGGAAGTCGGCGAGTGTTTCACCGCGGTCTTCGGCGTCGCGTGCGGCGTTGGCGAGTTCCTTCAAATTTTCAATGCGGCTGAAGGCTTCGGGTGAACCTTCGGCTTCGAGGGCTTTGATGTAGCCTGAGCGGTCGATGAGGAAGCGAATGAGCTCGGGGAGGGTTGCGGAGTCGCCTTCCATGCGAAATGGTTTGTCATCGGCGTCTGCGGTGGTGGGGGCATCATCGTCGCGATTGCGCTTTTGGATGTTGGATGCGGCGAAGGGGTTTTTCTTTTGCGCGGGAGTTTCGTCGAAGGGATTGAAGGAGACGTCGGCATTGATGGAGTCGCCGAGGTGCATCTGCTCGGGCTGGTTAGCGGGGCTAGCGGTGCTACTTGAAGCATCATCGACATCCATATTGAAGCTGGTATCGAAACTTGTGTCGGCGTCTTCGCTTAGGTCTGCGGAGAGCTTGCCGGCGAAGTCGGGGTCGACCATGGCCTGCGCGTCGAGGATGAGGGTGCGGAAGTTGTCGAGTGCGAGGAGTGCGCGCTGGGGGACGAGGCGTTGCGCGACGGCTGCACCGAGCGCGTCCCAAGTGGAGGAGTTGGTTTCGAGTGCGAGGCGTTCGAGAGTGGCGAGGGTGGTTGCGCCGATGCCGCGTGCGGGTGTGTTGATGACGCGGGCGAGTGCGATGGAGTCGTGCGGGTTGCGGATGAGGCGGAGGTAGCAGAGGAGGTCGCGGATCTCGGAGCGTTCGTAGAAGCTGAAGCCGCCGACCATGGTGTAACGGATTGAGTAGCGACGGAGGGCTTCTTCAACGAGGCGTGATTGCGAGTTGGTGCGATAGAGGACGGCGCAGCGCGGGGGCGCGTGCGGGTTGGGGTTTGTTGCGGCGTCGTCGAGATAGCGCTGGATGCGGTCGGCGATGAAGAGGGCTTCGTTTTCGCCGTCGGGCGCGTCGTAGTAGCCGATCTGCGAGCCGCCGACGCGGTCGGTCCAAAGCTTTTTTCCTTTGCGGCGGAGGTTGTTTTGGACGACGGCGCTTGCGCCTTCGAGGATGGTTTGCGTGGAGCGGTAGTTCTGCTCGAGACGGACGATCTTGGCGTTGGGGAAGTCCTGCTCAAACTCGAGGATGTTGCGGATGTCAGCGCCGCGCCAGGAGTAGATGGACTGGTCTTCGTCGCCGACTGCGCAGACGTTTTTTGTTTCGCCGGCGAGGAGCTTCATGAGTTCGTATTGCGGGCGGTTGGTGTCCTGGTATTCGTCGACGAGGATGTAACGGAAGCGGCGCTGGTAGTGTGCGCGGACGTCGGCGCTGACCTTGAGCATGCGAACGGCTTCGAGGAGGAGGTCGTCGAAGTCCATGGCATTGTTTTTGCGGAGCTCTTCCTGAAAGGCTTTGTAGAGTTGGGCGATGCGCTCGGAGTTGGCGTCGGAGGAGGAGAGGTAATACTCCTGCGGGTCGACCATGTGATTTTTTGCCCAACTGATGCGGCCGAGGACGGTGCGCGGAGTGAGCTGCTTGGTGTCGATTCCCATGCGCTTCATGATGGGTTTGAGGAGTGATTGCTGGTCGTTCTCGTCGTAGATGGCGAAGTCGCGGGTGAGGCCCTTGCCGTTGACCTGGAGGACGTTGATGTCGCGGCGGAGGAGGCGGACGCAGAGCGAGTGGAAGGTGGAGATGAGCGGCTGCGCGAGCGTGGAATGGCCGAGGAGGCGCTCGACGCGTTCGGCCATTTCGCTGGCGGCCTTGTTGGTGAAGGTGACGGCGAGGATGGAGTCGGGGGCGACGTGGTGGTGCTCGATGAGCCAGACGATGCGCGAAGTGATGACGCGGGTTTTGCCGGAGCCTGCGCCGGCGAGGATGAGGACGGGGCCCTCGGTGGTTTCGACGGCGGCGCGTTGCTCGGGATTTAGTTTTTCCAGGTGGGCTTTCAAGGGGGCGGGTCCAAATACTAGTTTAAGGGACTGAGTAGGGACAGAGGGATAGAGGGACAAAGGGACAGAGGGCTTTTAAGTGGAACGACGTGCGCAATGCGGGAAAGTTGAGGATTTCAAGAGGAATTATTTTGCAAGCGGCGGGTGAGCTTGTAGACTGACAAGCGAAAAGGAGTGTGGCCGATGGAAGCGAAAATTTTGGGAACGACATTGCCGGTTTTGGAGATCGATCTTTTGCCGGGTGAGACGGTTTACTCGGAGAGCGGTGAATTGAGCTGGATGACCTCGTCAATGCAGATGAAGACGCACACGCAGGCGGGCGGCGGCGGCGGATTTTTTGGCGCGCTGAAGCGCGTTGCTGCGGGCGGCAGCCTGTTTATGACGGAGTACACGCCGGCGGGGACGCCGGGGTCGGTGAGCTTTGCGGCCAGGGTGCCGGGGCACATTGTTCCGGTGGATATTACGCCGGGCAACGAGCTGATGGTGCACAGGCATGGATTTATGTGCGCGACAACCGGGGTGACGCTGACGATAGGGTTCCAGCAGAATTTGGGCGCTGGAATTTTTGGCGGCGACGGATTTATTTTGCAGAAGCTCGGCGGGCAGGGCACGGCGTGGCTTGAGCTTTCGGGCGAGCTGATCAAGAAAGATCTGGCGGCCGGCGAGACGTTGCGCGTGCATCCGGGTCATGTTGGCGCGTTCCACACGTCGGTTGGGTTCAACATTACGACGGTGCCGGGAATTAAAAATGCGCTGTTTGGCGGCGATGGAATTTTTCTTGCGGCGCTGACGGGGCCGGGTTCGGTGTGGCTGCAGACGCTGCCGATATCGCGGCTTGCGGTTGCGCTGGTTCCGTATCTGCCGAAGACGGGCGGTGAGTCGCGCGGCGGTTCGGGCGGCGGCGCGATGATCGGCGGAATTGTTGGCTCGCTGTTGAGCGGGGATAATTAAGGCAGGGCTTAGGGCTCAGGGCTCAGGGCCTAGGGAACAGAAAGAGGGGCTGGATGAATCCAGCCCCTTTTATTTTGTTGTGATGAGTGATTAGATGGCTTCGAGCACGGCGCAGAGGTATTGCCAGAATGGCTCGACGGAGGAGATCTGCACGCGCTCGTTGGGGCTGTGCGGATTTTCAATCTGCGGGCCGAAGCTGATCATTTGCATGCCGGGATATTTTTCGCCGATGACGCCGCACTCGAGGCCAGCGTGCATGATGACGAGCTCGGCGGGCTTGCCGTACATCCTGGTGTACACATCCTGCAAGCTGCGGACGATGTCGCTGTGGGGTTCGGGCTTCCAACCGGAATAGCTTCCGCTGTGCTCGGTTTCAAAACCGGCGAGGCGGCAGGCGGTGGCGACGAGGTTTGCGGCGGAGAGCTTGCTGGTCTCGATGGCGCTGCGCTGACTGGTGATGATCTCGACGACACCGTCAGTCAAAGAGAGCGTGGCGAGGTTGGTGGAGTTTTGGACGAGGCCGGGGACGTCAGGGCTCATGGCGAGGACGCCGTGCGGGAGACTTGCGAGCGCGTCGGCGATGCTGCGTGCGTCTTTGGCGGCGAGGACCTTTGCGGGGAGCGCGATGGGCTCGGCGGAGACGGTGACTTCGGGGTCGAAGGTGCCGATGTCGGTGCGATGCTCGGATTGGATGCGAGCGAGAATTTGATTGAGCTTGGCGGTGTGCGCAGAGTCGAGCGCGATGACGGCAAAGGCTTCGCGCGGGATTGCGTTTTGCGCGCTGCCGCCTTTGAGGTCGGCGAGTTCTGCGGGGAGTTCGGCGAGAACGGCCTGAAGAGCTGCGCCGAGAATGC
>CAIMNN010000275.1 GCA_903842845.1 uncultured Acidobacteriaceae bacterium
CGAGGAGCAGACCTGCGCGCGCAGTGACAAGCCGGCGAAGGAGCGCTGCCGGGCGACGGGATGCAGCCAGGTCTATCCCTGCCATGTGGGGCTGACGGATATAGCAATACCTGTGGTGAGTGATGGGCAGTATCTGGGGACGCTCTTCAGCGGCCAGGTGCTGACCGAAGAGCCAACTGCGGAGGGCTTTGAATTTGTGAAGGAATCGATGCGCGGGCAGAGTCATTTTGATCTGGCGGCGCTGGAAGAGGCTTATTACCGCGTGCCAGTGGTGACGCACGAGCAACTGGCGAACATGGTGCGGATGCTGGAGGTGTTTGCGCGCTACCTGGGAAACTCGTGGAAGCGACTTGAGATCATGAGCGAGTTCGAGCGGGTGCGCGAGCGTGAACTTCAGCTGGACCGCCGTGAGATGGCGGAGATGCTGCTGGCGACGAAGGTGCAGTTTGGCGGACGCAATGCGGTGGATGCAGACACGCTGAAGATGCTGGCGCGGAACTCAGGGATGGAGAAACTGCCGGACCGTGTGCTGGTGATGCGTCTGGTGGCGGCGAAAACGGCGGCAGTCGAGGACGGCAAGTTCAACGAGGAGCAGTCGCAGATCGGCGACCATCTGACAATCTCTCGCGTGGCGCATTTGATCGAGGACCGTGCGCGGAACTGGGCGAATACATTTGCGGCGATGGTGGGACCGGCGGAGATCTGCATCTTCACGGCGCAGAAGTCGCGGGCTGCGGGCCAGGAGCGGCTGCTGCTCGACGAGATGGCGCAGGCGTTGTTGCGCACGGCACGCAGCGAGGGGCTGACGAACTCGAAGATCGGCGTGAGCGCGGCGCATCCGGATTCAACTGAGTTGCTCAGCGCATACCATGAAGCGGCAGCGGCGCTTGATACGGGCCAGGGCGCAGTGAGTTGGTATGAGGCGATGCCGGAGCGGCGTCAACAACCGGTGCAGATGCTGGGCCGGATATTGAAGGCGATTGAGTCGATGGATGCGGCGGTTCTGAACTCGGTGGTGCGCGAGTTTCTTCAGATGGCGGCGCCGGCGACGAACAACACGATCCAGTTGCAGCAATCGCGCGGCATGCTGACGTGGGCCTCCGAGCATCTTGCTTTGGAACTAGCTACGTTGGGCGCAGCATCAGAGACGGTGAACGAGGCCAAAGAGCGCGCGGTGCAGATGATAGTGGGCGCGCAGAGTTCGTTTGCGATGACCGAGGCGTTCCGCACATACGTGGAGCAGCTGCGGCAGCTTATGCATCTGCTCTACAGCCAGCGTGAGGAGAAGATAGTGCTGGAGACGCAGCGGATGGTACGCGAGCAGGGGCCGGAGAAGGTGACGATACACAGCCTTGCGAAAAATCTGAAGATATCCGCCGGCCACCTGGGGCGCGTGTACAGCCGCACGACGGGGCAGACGCTTGAGGAGTACTTGATACGGCAGCGGCTGGAGATGGGCAAGCGATTGCTCCTCGACCCGCGATTGCAAGTGGCGGAGGTTGCGTATCTGTGTGGGTTCTGCAATCCGGCTTATTTCTCTTCGGTCTTCAAGAAGCATATGAACTGCACGCCGCGCGCTTATGCGCGTCAGCCGCAACGCTGGGGAAGTATCGAAGCGGAACCGGCAGCCTGAAGTTGTAACGGTAAAAATAATCTGGCATCGAGTTAGGAGAAAGCATGCCGCGTTGGCTCGTCTGGTCGCTGGCGACGATATTGTTGTGGGGAACGTGGGGGCTGGTCTCAAAGATAGCCTCTGATGGCGTGGACGCTTACACCAATCAACTTTTGTACACAGCCGGGCTTGTGCCGTTGCTGGTGTTTGTTGCGTGGACGGTGAGCAAGGAGCGCACGGAAGGACTGACGCCTGCAAAGAAGCGCTCGGGAATCCTGTGGGCGTTCTTTACCGGGATACTGGGCGGCGTGGGGAACCTGGCGTTCTTTCAGGCGTTGGTCACGGGTGGCAAGGCATCGATCGTCGCGCCGGTGACTGCGCTGTTTCCCATGGTGACGGTTGTACTGGCTGTTATTTTTTTACGCGAGCGTGTCGGGCGGACGCAGTGGCTCGGTTTGCTGCTGGCCTTTGTGGCCATTTACCTGTTGAGCGTGTAAGCGGAGGCTGAGCGATGAAGGCATGGTTGGTATTTGCTGTTGTGGCGTTGGTACTGTGGGGAATCACTGGCGTGACGCAGAAGCTTTCGACGAACAGAATCTCAAGCGCGCGCTCGTTCCTGTGGTTCTGCTGGGCGATGGTTGCGCTTTCAGCCGTTGTGTTTGTCTTTGTGCATCCGCAGTGGATGCTGGCTCGCGTGGTGGTTATCAGCGCGGTGGCCGGCGGCACATTGAACGCACTGGGAGCGTGGACGAGCTTCCGCGCGCTGGAGTCTGGCGGCAAGGCATCGATAGTTATTTCTTTGATATCGCTCTATCCGCTGCTGACGGTACTGCTGGCGGTGCTGATACTGCACGAGCGATTGACGTGGATGCAGATGGCAGGAGCTGGGATTGCAATCGTTGCGGCGATATTGTTGTCGCTTGAGCCTGCGCCGGCTTCAGTCAGCGGCGGGGTGAATGGCGCCGTTTGAATCGACGCCGCCGATGGAGCTCAGTCCCGGCTTCACGGTGAAGACGACCTCGGTGGAGAGGCTTTCACCGGGTTCAAGCCAGCAGGCCTGGCCGTTCTCAACCATTGATTGCAGGCGGAATGGATAGCCGGTTGCCGGCTCGAGGACCGCGACATTGAGGTCCTTCCATCCACCGTGTGTGGCAAAGAGCCAGCAGGTTGAAAACACCGCTGTATCAAATTTGAGCGCGACGGAGAGGTTGTGCTTGCAGCGCGTGATGGCGCACCAGCCATCGCGCAGGCCGGTTCCATAAAAGAAATGCAGTGCGCCGGAGTCAGCGGCGGGAACGATGCGCATGTCGCGTTGCGCATGGTGTGGCCATTCAAAGCTGCTGCCTTCGAGCGTGCCGAGAAAGTCGGGCTCAAGTTTCACATGCGACGGGGGCAGATCGATGCGGTCGCCTTCTTCCACTTCAAAAGCGGGATGCAGCTTGAAGAGGAACGGGAAGCGTTGATTGCCGCGGTTGGTCAATTTATATGTGATCGAGAATGTGGACGCGCCCGCATCGAGACGGATGCGCTTCTCAAAATCGAAATGGGTGATTGGCGTTGTGCAAGTGAGCAGCAGTTGTTGCGTGCCTGACTCTTGATGATGACTGTCGACGGTCCACTGAGTTGTCCAGAGCTCGCCGTGGTCGGGGAGGGTAAGCCCTTCGAATTGCGCGGCCTCATCATTGGGGAAGAGTTCGTCCCAGCCTCCGCTCCAGTTGTCGTCGTAACTGGAACCGGGCGCTAGTCGCGTGGGCGGCTGTGAAGGATTGTTCCAGAGAAGGTCGGTGGAGGTGGGCTTGTAGGTGATCTGCCAGATGCGGCCGCCGGTCTCAGGCAGAACGACGACGCGCAGAAGTTCGTTCTCCAGGACAAGGGCGTGAAGATGTGTGACCGAGATGCTTGCGTGCTGCGCGGTTGAGCTCATGACAAGACCGATTGAATGTCATCAGGATAGATTGTGCATGCAGGTGGTGTGTGGCGAATATAGCGTGTTTTATCGCTGATTTCATAGCTTTATCAGCCTGTGTGAGCCACGGAATTTGAGCGTTTTATTGGAATTGGAACCAGTTGAGATTGGCAATGCCGCCAGTTCCGGAGAAGACGGCGTAGAGCGTATGGATTCCGGTAACGCCGCTGGCATTTGCATTGACAGTTTGCCAGTTCTGCCACCCGCCGGTGACGGGGAGGTTGACCGTGGAGATGTGCGCACCGGTGGGCGAGTCGAGATGGAACTCGAGTGTGCCGCCGTTGCCGCCGCTGGCTGTGCGGACGTTAACGCTTGTAACGCCGTTGCCGAAGTCAACGTTCTCATAAGCAGCATAAGCGCCATTGGTAACGAAACCGAGGTCGTAGCCGCCGTTGGTGTCGCTGGCGGTCTCTGTCTGTAGGCCGGACTGAACGGTGTAGCTGGATGCCTGGATGATCGAAGTGGCGGCGATGGTGGTTGAGCCGTTCTGCGTGCCGGACCAGGTGAAGGTGACAGCACCGTGCGCAGGGAGCGTGTAAGAAAAATTCTCTGTTCCCCATTGAACTTGAAATGTTGTTGAGGCAGAGGCGTTGTTGAAGCAAACGAGTGCCTTTGAGCCGTCGGAATTGAGAAAGGCAGTGCTTACGATGTTGTTGGCGTTCGAGGAGTAGATGCGTTCTGCGCCGGGGAGAACGAATTTGCTGTACTGGCCGAGTGTGTAGAACTCAATGTCTTTTGTGACGTTGCCGGTTGTGGAGTTAACGGTGACAAGCGGTGTGCAGGTGTTGCAGCCACTATAGCCCAGGTTGAGTTCGCTGAGATTGGGGCCGAGATTCTGGTCAAGCGCGAGGCTCCACTTGACGTAAGCGCGCGCGGAGTTGCGCAGGACTTCGGTTATCTCAACAAAGTCACTGGTGAACTGGTCAGTGACCCAGGTGCCGCCGGAGTGTTCGGTCTGCCATGTGCCTTTTGAGGGGAACAAATTCGCGACGGTCTGCTGCGCGCCGGGAGTTCCGCCGTAGCCATGCCACGCTGTGCCGGCGACGAGCTGTGAAGCGGCGATGGTTGGGTCGGCGAGAACGGTCTCGGGGTAGCTGGGCGTATCCCAGTTGTGGTCGTAGACGAGCACCTTTGTGGTGAGATTGTTGCTGGTGAGCGCAGGGAGAATGTGATCACGCAGCACCGTGAGTTGAGTGCTGGCGTCCATGCCCATGCCGGGAGAGTTGGAGGGGATGTAAAGCGGCTCATTCTGGAGCGTGATGTAGTTGATGTTGACTCCGGCGGCGCTGTAGGCCTTGATGTAGTCGACGAAGTAATTGGCGAAGGGCGTGTAGTCGGCGCTGAGCAGCGTGCCACCGATCATGGAGTCGGTTGACTTCATCCATCCCGGCGGGCTCCACGGGTTGGCCATGAGCTTGAGATTGGGATTAAGAGTGACGGCATTCTGGATAACAGGCAATACATAGCTCTGGTCGTGTGCAATGGAGAAGCCGGCCAAAGTTGCATCAGTATTTGGTGGCGTTTGATCATCAAAAGAGTAGACGGAACGCGAGATGTCGGATGCGCCCATGGGAATGCGCATGAAGCTCAAGCCGATGCCGTTGCCGTTGCGCGTGAAGAGGTCGCTCATGATGCTGGTGTATTGCGTGGGCTGGGCCTGGGTGTAGAGAAGCCAGTTGGCCGAATCAGTGAAGGCCGCGCCGAAGCCATCAATGGGCTGATAGGTGAGCGATTCATCGACAAGAATTTTATTGCTGCCGGCTGTCGTGAGCGTGAAGAGTGTGGCCGGTTGAGCGGCGAGGAGGTTCGTCAGGTCGTGCGTGGTGAGTGTGACATTCACCGTGGGGCCGGCGATGAGATAAGTGCCACTGGCGACGTTACTGTTCGAGTAGCCGGAGGCGACGGCGATAGCTTTCACGGTCGTATCAACTTTGACAGGAATGGCTGCGCTGTAAACGGAGGAGGCTGTTGTCGGTGTTGTGCCGTCGGTCGTGTAATAAATTGTCGCGCCGCTCTCAGTGAGGGTAACGGCTTGTGCTGTGGTGAAGGTGCCGGGTAGCGGGTTTAATGTGGGCGCGGTTAGCACTGGTAGATTTCCGCCGCCACCGCCATTGCCGCCGCTGCCGCAGCCGGCCAGTGAAAAGAGACTGAGTAGGATGAAAAAAAAGGAAGTATGAGAGAAAAATTTGCGCACAGCACGCTCCGTAGAAAAGTGGCTCTTGGGTTATAAGTCTACTCGTTGACAGGTGATGAGCGCCAACTGCTGAGCGAATGAGCGTAGTGTGCAAAAGACGCTGAAAACCCCTTAAAACCTAGGCTTTATGCGCGTGGAAGGAACGGAGCATCATTGCCTGTTTGGTGCCTGCTTGCTATACTTGAAATGCGGGGTGGAGCAGCCCGGTAGCTCGTTGGGCTCATAACCCAAAGGTCGTTGGTTCAAATCCAACCCCCGCAACCAAAGCCTCCGGCGCAGTGTACATGGAAGCCGTTGAGGGCTGAAAGAGATTAAAAAGGCCGCTCAGATTGAGCGGCCTTTCATTTTTTGCGACAGCTGCCCCTCAACTGTCTGAGTTTTCTGATGAGTACTGAAGTCGGGTCGCAAATTTTAAGAGCTATAATGACAGGAACCCAGGCGAGATAAAGTTACTTCCTACGCGCGTTATGCAGCCCTGCACATTGCGTTACACTTGCTTACTAAAGACGCGCAACTTCAAGCGCAGCCTTTACATTTCAGGGGTGTCAAGTATGTATCAATTGCAAATTCGACGTCTTGTGGCCAGTTGTTTTGGGCTCTTTGCCGCCGTGCTCATTTCTATTTGCATGTCGTCGGCGCTTGAAGGGCAGCAGATTGCCGAACTTAATATTCATTGGGACAAAACTACAGTCGTATTGAACACCATACCCACATTGCAGGTTGTGGTGAATCCCCCATTGCGCCACGCTGAACCATTGAGCGATGCGGCGTATAAGGCCGTCAAGGTGCTTGGTGCCGACCATGTTCGTTATGTTCCGTGGATGCCTTATCCCAAACTGGCTGTAGCCGAGCTTGAGCCGCCAACGGGCAAGAAAACTTCATGGGATTTTTCGCTGATTGATCCGATGATGAAGGATTTTCTCTCAGCGACGGATGGTCATTCTACGGTGATGAACTTCAGCACGATTCCACAGTGGATGTTTAAAACTGACAAGCCGGTAACGTATCCATCTGATCCGAACCTTGTAGTGTGGGATTACACGCAGGGCACTGAATTGCGCGACCAATCAGGCAAAGAGCTGAGTGATTATTATGGGCGCCTTGTGAGCTGGTATGTTAACGGCGGCTTTACGGATGAGGACGGGGTGCGGCATGAATCGGGTTACCATTACAAACTGCCCATCTGGGAGGTGCTGAACGAGCCGGAGTATGAGCATGCTATGACGCCTGAGCAGTACACTGCGCGCTATGACGCGATTGTTGAAGGAATTCACCGCGTGAGCCCGGAGACAAAGTTCATGGGTTTGGCGCTGGCCGAGCCGCGCATCCGACCGCAGTTCTTTGAGTATTTTTTGAACCCGGCAAACCATAAGCCGGGAATTCCAATTGATTATATTTCGTACCACTTTTATGCAGTTACCACTGCCACGCAGACACTGGAGGATTGGCAATACACTTTTTTTGACCAGGCGGATGGGTTCATCAACACTGTTCGTTATATAGAAAACATCCGCAAGCGGCTCTCGCCTCACACAAAGACCGATCTGGATGAGTTGGGCGCGATTCTGGCTGATGAATCGAAGATACCCACCGAGCATTGGAATCTGACCGGTGCGCTCTTTGCGTATCTATATATAGAGCTCTCACGGCAGCAGATAGAGGTCATCGGCGAGTCACAGCTGGTGGGCTATCCTACCCAGTTCCCCAGCGTGAGCATGATGGATTGGACGACTAACAAGCCGAATGCGCGTTTCTGGACGCTCAAGCTCATCCATGACTCATTTCATCCCGGGGACAGGCTGGTGGAGACGAGCAGCAATTCATCGGATATTTCAGCGCAGGGTTTTGATACCGCGAGCAGGCGCAAGCTGCTGCTGGTCAACAAGCGTAATCGTGCCATTGATGTGCAACTGCCTGATGCATTATCGGCAACTTGTATCACGGTTGATTTGCAAAGTGGCGAAGGCCCGGCACGCATTGTTAAGTCCAGCGCCGGCGGTGTACTTAGGCTTGAGCCGTTTGCGGTGACGGTAGTCAGTTGGTGAGTAGGTTATCTCAATTGATTGTGGGGACGCATCGTGTAAGCGCTGCTGGTGAGCCCATCAAGGATCATGCTTAAAGTGGTTGAGGACATGCCAAGTCCGGCAACTCCTAACGGCGCGCCGGTCAGGGAGTGATAGCGTTCGGAGATTCCAACTTTGATTGCATTGGCTACGGTGAGATCTGCGATACGCGCGGCAGCATCGTGGTTACCGTAAGCGGCGAGGCCAGTACAAATTTGGTAGTTGGGCGCGGGCCAGACATCGCCGCGCCAGAACTCGTCAGATTTGAACTCCGCATCAGTGCGGGAGACCGTCGGAACAGGAAGCGGTGTTGCCCATGCCGGGGTCAGGAGCATCTCAGCCATGCGAGCGGCCTGTTTCTTTGTCGGCACACGCGCCATGAGCGGCATAAATCCACCAACAGTTGCAGTGGTGATTTTTTTTAGTGTACCGGTGTGCACTGCGAGAAAACATCCGGCCTGCTCATCCCACATGTAAGTTCGCATCGCCGCCACGCCGCGCTCATACTTTGCTCGCCGGCGGTCGGCCATTGCGTGATCGCCCATCTCTTTGGCCATTCTGGCGAGTGAGAGCTCGGAGATGAGCAGATAGGCCGAGTTTGCGGGAATGGCAATGTCGCCATACCAATTGCCATTCTGTGAACCCGATGGGCGCGCAGGGTGCGGGATCATTTTCAGGCCGTCGAGGTCGACTTCGCGGTCATAGGTCTCGTAGCGTGCTTCCTGCGTATCGCCGCTGTATGAGCCGACGCCGATCAAGCCGAGAGCATGTATGTCGCGCTCGCGCCAGTACCACTCGTGAAAACTTTCCAGCATTGCAAGGCCTGCGCGCAGAAGTTCCTTGTCGCGGTTGCGCAGGTAGACACGCTCCATGCCCCAGGCCAGGAGCGGCGCCTGGGAGTAGGCCGGAAAACTTTTCCAGGTTTTACCATCGCGGCTGCCTGGCGCGTCAAAGGGAGCCATGAAGTTGGCGACCATGCCGTGCATGAACTCCGGCTTGACGGCGTTCCAACGTGCCTGAAAATCCCAGTAGTTCTGAAAAACGCCGCGGATGACCTGCTGCTGGCCGGGCAAGAGCGCTAGCAGGTCAACGACAAACATGGTGTCCCAGAGCCATTGCGCGTAGTAGCCGCCGCCGGGAACGAGCCATGCATGGGCAAGCGGTGAATCCGCAGGGCGAATCTTGCCCAGGATGCAGGTTGCGTACACATCCACAGCAAAGTTGTGGAGCTCCGGTGAATCGGATACGAGCAGATCCTTGAGCATCGCGGAGAGCTGCTCGCGATCTGGTTGTGCCAGCTCATTTGGATAACCTTGAACTGCAAGCGAATGCGCGAAGAGATGGCCGCAACTGCCAATCGTCATAGCAGAGAATACCCTGCGCAAAAAGCTGCGGCGCTGCATTGTGAGCAGCGCCGCATTGGAGACCTGTACAGAATCTTTCATCGCTATCAGGTTAAATCAGAAGGTCAAGCGCCCTGCAAATTGCATGACGCGGGGACTGTAACCACCGGTAATTGTGCCAAATCGACCGTTGGCCATATTGCTGACCGGCTGGTCATAATGGGCGAAATTGAAGGTGTTGAAGCTTTCAATGCGCAGTTGGAACTTCATCTCGCGCGGCAACGAGAAGACCTTAAAGAGTGAGAGATCCTCGTTGTTGTAGCCCGGGCCATAGAGCAAGTTGCGGTGCGCGTTACCGACGATCGGTGTATGGCCTGGGTTTGTGGATGCGGCCTGGCCTGCTGGGATTGCGAAGGCTGCCTGGTTGAACCACTTCTTCGACGAGCGGTTCCAGAGGCTGGCGCTGCCCACCAGATTCGGACGGAGCCCCGGGAAGTACTGGTTGTTGGCATTGCTGACCACATTGAACGGCTTGCCGGTCTGTGAGGTGCTAATGCTGTTCAACTGCCATCCGCCTACGATTGCCTGTAATGCGCCACTTGCATTCTTCATAAAGCGCTTGCCATGGCCGAACGGAAGTTCATAGATCTGGCTAACACTCAGATGATGGCGGAGATCGGTATCTGAATTGCTGTACTCAGAGTCGATGTTGAATGGATTCTGCGGAAAGTTGCTACCCCTGCCCAGATCAAATGGAGCAGGCCCGTTATCCAAGCCGTGCGCATACGTGTACGAGGCAAGCAGGCTATATCCATCATGGAAGTTGCGTTTCAGCTTGACCTGCATGGAGCCGTAGTTGCTAATGCCGATAGGCAAGAGCACATCAACGGCTCCGACAGAAGCAGAGACGTGGTTATTGACGTTGTAGTTGCCCACGGCGTAGGAGAGATGACGCGTGTTTGCACCCACAAAGCCAAGTTCAACTGAGGTGTTGTTTCCCAATTGCTTTTCAAGGGTCAGGTTGTAGCTGTAAGAAAGGGCGGTTGGGAATTTGGTTGGCTCTGAATAGAGTGTCTGCGTGTTGCCACCGGGAACGGTTGTGATATCGATCGTCGAAGCACCGCTGGGGATGTTCACCGTCGTAGAGCGCGGAACACCAGTATCGAGATCATAATTGAAGATGTACTGGTAATAGCCGGAGTCAAAGTAGTTGACGAATTTTTGCTGTGTGAAGAAGGGATAGTTCTTGGTGAGGATATCTTCACGGGCATCGTTCTCCGGTGAGAAGAAGGTGCCAAATCCTGCACGAATTACCCAACCGGGGCTGACTTGATAGCTGAATCCCACACGAGGCATAAAGTCGGCTGTGTTGGAGTTGACGAGCGACCTTGAATTGGCGCCACGGCCTGCAAGGTTGATGAGCAGAGTGGTGATATCGAAGTTGGCCATGTTGTTGTTGGCGTCGACGTAGGGCTGCTGGTACTCGTAGCGGATGCCATAAGTGATATTCAACTTAGGAGTAATCTGCCAGTAATCCTGCGCGAAGAAGGTGTGCTCGTTAGCGGTTGTGCTCGGATTGGTCAGTTGCAGACCCTGATCGACGACGTAGGGTAGGCCGAGGAGCAGGTCGGCAATTTCGCTGCCACCATCGTAGTAGTATGCCGACCCATTGTAGTTGCCATAAGTCTGATCGGAGGTCATTAAACCATAAGGCCCGGCAAAATACTGATAAGGCACCGGGAAGAGCGAGAATTCCGGATTTGAGTTGAGGTGCCGGTACTCATAACCAAATTTCGCGTTGTGCTTGCTGTGCGTCCAGGTAAGAGCCTCAGTAAATGTGTAGTTCTTATCGCGGAAGCTGAGAGGTTTGTAGGTTGAGCCGCCTGCTGTTGGACCGCTGTCGAACTGGATCTGAGGCAGATTCACGGTCGCGGGGAAGTCAGGAATGATGACGTTCTGAATGCCCCATGTTTTTGCCAGGTTTGAACCATGCAGCGGGCTCTGCTGGCTCACGGTGGATAGGAAGTAGCTGACGCCCGCTTCGTTCAAAAGCGTGGGCTTGAAGACGTGGTCATACTTGACGGCAATCACGTTGTTTTCAAAGCCGGTGAGGTCGCCGCTGTCTGCACTGCCGCCATTCTTGACTGGAATAAAACTGCCGTATGGGTCGGCGGTTGTTGTGTCTCCCTGCTCCGCATCGTATGTGAGGTAGATGCGGTCCTTCTGCGAGAAGGTGTAATCAGTGCGCAGGTTTGCGACATTGTTGTTGTCGGTGTAGGCCTGTTTCACATTGAAGTTTGTGTAGAAGGTGCCGTTCTGGGGCTTGGGAAAGAGGTTCAACAGAATCTGCTTGCCACCGGGGCTAATGCGATCGTGAGGAATGATATTGCCAGGAAACTGCTGGGCGTAATAGTTGTCGTTGAAAAAGACCGGGTCGAAGATCGGATCTTGCTCGCCGGTATACGGATCGAGGAGTTGAGAAAGATCCGCATCGCCTGCGGAATCAAAGCTGATTTGGTTGACCAGTGGCGTGTTCGATGCATAGATAAAGGCGTTGGATTGGCGCATACCCTCATAGGAGAGGAAGAAGAAGGCCTTGTCCTTCTTGATAGGACCGCCAAAAGTGGCGCCATAGATCTTCTCAGTCAGTGGTGAAGACGGTGAGCCAACCGGCTCAACTGCCGGGCTGGCAGCGGTGGCCGAGGGCCAATAGAAGAAATAGGCGCTGCCATGCTTGTCATTTGAACCCGACTTGGTTTGAATCAGGACTGAGCCGCCGGATGCTCGTCCGAACTCAGGCGCATAGCTGGACGTGACGATCTTGAACTCGGCAAGGGCATCCGGGCTGGGAATGACATTCGTATCATTGTTGCGGTTGCCAGTCACCTCGGTACCGTTGACCTGGACGGAGTTTGAGAACTCCCTTTGGCCATCGACGGAGAGGTTGAAATTATTGCCGCCATTGCCGGTACTCACGCCGGGAATAAGTTGAGTCAGTGCGAAGAAACTGCGACCCTCGAGCGGCAAGTCAGTGATCTCTCTTGTACCAACAACCTCACCGGTCTCAGCGCCTTGCAACTGGAGGATGGGGGCAGCGCCGGTGACAACCACGCTTGTGGTCACAGCACCGACCTTGAGCGAAATGTTGAAGCGCGCTTTCTGGTCGATGTTCAACTCGAAATCTGGGACCGAAGAGGTTGCAAAGCCGGTCTTTTCGACAGTGATGGCATAGTGTCCGGGAGGCAAAGCGGTCAGGTTGAACTCGCCCGCAGCATCCGAAACGGACGTAGAAATAATCCCGGTACTGACGTCTCTAACAGAGATATTGGCACCCTGAACAACATGATTGTCCGGGTCCGATATGCGCCCTGAGATGGAGCCAGTTGTTGCTTGTCCGAAAGCATAAATTGCGAGGGCTGAAGCGGTGAACAGCAGGATTGATAACGACTTTAGGCAAGTTGAGAAGCGTGGACTGGACATGTTGGCCTGGCCTTTCAGATGAAATTGAGCAATGAGGAAACGTTTACTCATCAACGCGAATAATTATAGGTAGGTGCTATGGGGCTGTCAACAGTGCTTTTGGATAGCCTGATATACTTGGGAAATCGTTTGCTGCGATAGCCGGGGCAGCTTGCGCCAGAAATTGATTCGCCAAGAAGGGCGGCTCAGCACAGCAGACCAACAACCCGGTGTATGTCCTCGCTGATCCAGGCTGTATTTGGAACCAGTTCAGACGCGGCAGATGGACTTGCAGCAGTGAATTTTCGCCATTTTGCATGAAAAAACAGAACAGCAGGAGAAATTGATCATTGATGGCAATTCAAAAATCACGTAGTGTATTGCAACATTTGATAGTTCCTTTCCTGATGACGAGTGCGATCATTACCGTTGCGCAAAACACATCCTCTGCCAATGGAATCACGGGAAAAAATTATTACGTAGATTGCTCGTCAACTCCGCGTTCCTCGATAGGTACGATCGAATTCCCGCTGCACACGATTGTTCAGGCCAATGCGGTTCAACTCAAACCGGGCGACGCATTGCTCTTCAAGCGCGGGGCAGCATGCCACGGTCAGATTCATCCGCAAGGCTCAGGAAATGCTCAAGCTCCCATTCGCATCGGCGCGTATGGTGAGGGAGCTCTGCCACGCGTTGAGGCGGGCGAGCGCGATGTATCCTCAATTGAACTCTTCAACCAGCAATACTGGGAGGTCAGTTCTCTCGATCTTTCTGGCGGTACTACTTATGGCGTCTATGTCAGCGGAGATCAAGGCCAACTCCATCATTTTCATTTTCGCGATCTGCATATACACAACGTAAAAGGAGAAATGAAACACAAGGAATCAGGGTTGTTTGTCCTGAATCCTTCAAATAAAAATGCATCCTTCGAGGATGTTGAGCTTGACGGCATTCAGGCTGGATATACAACCCAATGGTCGGGCATATTTGTTCAAGGCGCAAAACACGTGCGCATACACAACTGCATGGCACATGATATGCAGGGTGACGGCATTGTCGTATATGAGGGCAAGGATGCGATCATCTCGCGCTCGGTTGCATGGCACACAGGCCTGCAGGAGAGAGAGACGATCGGCACGCCGAATGCGATATGGACCTGGCGATGCACAGACTGCGTGGTCGAAGAAAACGAGGCCTTTTTGACCGATACACCCAGCGTGGACGGCGGTGCATTTGATGTAGATTATGGGAACATTCGCAACACTGTACGCGGGAATTACGGGCACGATACGGCAGGCTATTGCGTTGCAGTTTTCGGCTCCTCCGGAGTCACTACCGACAGTGTGGTGGCAAACAACCTCTGCATTGGCAATGGCCGGAGCACGCGCTCCGCTCAACATCAGGGCGCAATCCTGATCATGACGTGGGAAGGTGGAACGCTCGAAGGAGTTGAGATCAGCGGTAACCGAATCGATTGGCAGCCGCCGGGAGTTTCAGATGTAATTCATGCCGGAGCGGATCTGCGTGCAAGTGGAATTGTTCTCAAAGGCAATGAAATCTGGAATTCAGGCGATCGATTTGTCGCCCCCTCATTGAAATACAAGGGTTCAGATAACCGCTACGTTGTCTCTTCCGGCATAACCGGCGATCTGGAATCGGCGCGGCGCAGCCTGAACACTGTGTTCGAGCAAAATGCGACCCTGACTGCCGCACACAGTTCATCAGGCAGCGAGAGCGTATTTGGGATAAAGGCGGATGATCAGAGTGGCTGGCAGCTTGTTGCCACTGTCCCGACAGAGATGTTGAATGGCCAGGGAAACGAGCTTCTGCGCGGCTTGATCGTTGAGCTGAAGAGCGCGGCGCTTCAATATTCAGATGCCGGCTTGAATGTGAAATTAGCCTGCGACACAAATGTAGCGGCAGCTATTAAAGACTGGTGGGACAAGGATGAGAAGGTGCAGATTGAAGAGAACTCCAAGAGCAGCGCAATGGAGTTTTCCCTCAGGCTGCTGTCACCGGATGGCAAAGAAGCTCAGGTATGGAGGTCGTATCCGGGTCCTGTAGAACTCGGCCTGACGCTGCGTCAATCGCTCGGCAGACCAGTGTTCAGCCATTTGCCCTTCGGCGAATTTGCTGCAAAGGATTGACCTCCCGCCCAACATGCATCATCTTGAATGGAGCGTTATGATTGCCGGTGATGAAAATGTTTGCTGATCGAAATCGCTGGATTGCATCTGTAAGCAGCCTGCTGCTCGTGTTGTCAGCGTTCTCAACTCCTGCCCATGGCCAGCAGTTCGCACTGAAAGATGGCGATACGGTTGTGTTTTATGGCGACAGCATCACTGCTCAAAGACTGTATACGCGATTTGTCGAGGAGTTTGTACTGACGCGTTACCCTGCGCTCAACATTCACTTCGTCAATGCCGGTGTTCCTGGCGATACGGTCTATGGCGGATATGCTGGTGCTATGGCCGAGCGAGTTCAACGGGATGTCGCCACTTTTCATCCCGCCCACATTACGGTGATGCTGGGAATGAATGATGGCGGGTATGTGCCCAAGTCGGAGAAGATCGACGCGGTCTTTCAACAAGGTTATCGCCAGTTGCTGGATGCCCTGCACAAAGCTGCGCCCGGTGCAAATTTTACGCTGCTCACACCCACACCCTATGACGAGATCACGCACGGAACCGAGTTTCCCGGTTACTCCGAGGTAATAGTTAAAAATGCGGAAGACGTAGCCGGGCTCGGCGGTGAACTACAAGCCTTGGGTGAAAAGAGTCTTACGATTGTGGATGCGAACCGAGTGTTGACGCACGCACTGGAAACTGCGAACGCAAAGTACCCTCAGCTTGCGCCACTATTGATCCCGGACCGTATCCATCCATCTGCGACAGGACACTGGATTGTCGCATCGACGCTCATGTCGTCATGGCATGCTGACCCGATAGTGAGTCGTGTGTTGATCAACGCAGACAGTGTGCGAGTGATGGAGAGAGTACGCACGAGCATTGTCCAACTTGCGAGAACTGAAAACGGGCTCAAGTGGACGCAGCTTGATGAAGCGCTGCCACTGCCGCTTGATTTGAACAACGCGATGACGCCGCTTTTATTTGGTGTCTCTGATATCGCCGGGAACGATCAGTTGATCCTGAAGATTGATTCTCTGAAGGCCGGGCAGTATGAACTATATATTGATGAGAAGCCCGTTGCGGAGTTCTCAAACGGTGAGCTTCAGCGCGGAGTAAATCTTGCGCTGTATAAAACGCCGATGCTTGACCAGGCTCGCGGCATCGACTGGAACGAAGAGCGGCGTGCCACGCTCGACGAAGCGCGATTCATACTCGATTTCGAACTCAAGTCGAGCCATTCATCCAACGGTGCAGATGTCAGGCTGAGCCAGTCACGGGACGAACTGTCCGATACAATTCGCACCTCCATCGCGCCGAAACCTCACCACTTTGAATTGCGCCGAAAGTGACAAGGCGAGACAGACCATAAGGAGAGTCGATGAAACATACGAACGCGGCAGTTCGCATCTTGTTGGTTGTCGTAATTGCAATGTCCTGTTTGACTGCCCACGCGCAGCAGAAAAATCAGAGCAGGCCAACCGCATCCAGCGCAGTAACGGAGTTCCCCAACATTCTTTACGGTGCGGCGTACTACCACGAGTACATGCCCTACGACCGCCTTGACAAAGATGTAGCTTTGATGAAAGCTGCGGGGCTCAATGTTGTGCGCATGGGCGAGTCGACATGGAGCCTGTGGGAACCTGAAGATGGCCGCTTCGACTATGCATGGATGGACCGCGTTGTGGAGGCGATGGGCAAGGCCAATATCAAGGTCATCATGGGCACGCCCACTTATTCAATTCCTGCGTGGATGGCGCACGCGCATCCGGAGATACTCGCCCAATATGCCAACGGTCGTACTAACTCCTACGGCATGCGGCAGAATATGGATACGGATTCGCCTACCTATCGTTTTTATGCCGAACGGTTGATCCGCCACATCGTTGCCCACTACAAAGACAACCCGACAGTGATTGGTTGGCAGATCGACAACGAAACATCGAGCTATGACGCGGCTAATCCTGACGTCTTCATCGGCTTTCAACATTATCTAGAAAAGAAATTCGTCACACCTGAAGCATTAAGCAAGGCGTGGTTTCTGAACTATTGGGGCGAGGACATTCACACCTGGGAAGACCTACCGACGCGTGACGGCGCACAAAGCACCGGCTACAAGCTGGAGTGGAGCCGCTGGAGCCAGATGCGGGTGACGGATTTTCTATCGTGGCAATCGGCTTTGGTGCGTGAAGTTGCCTCGCCAAGTCAATTTGTAACCACCGACTACGGCGGCATGATGCGTCGTGATGTGAATGAAGAGGCCGTTGCCGAATCGCTCGATATTCCGGCGGTCAACATATACCACGGCACACAGGACCACTTTGATGGGTCAACGCAATCCATTCAGGGAGATTTCACGCGTTCGCTCAAGCGCTCGAATTACCTGGTGACGGAGACCAATGCGCAAACAACGGATTGGAGTTCGGCTTTTCAGTACCCGCCATATGACGGCCAACTGCGTCTTGATGTTTACACACATCTTTCCAATGGCGCAAACATGGTTGAGTACTGGCATTGGGCATCGATTGCTGCCAACCAGGAAACTTACTGGAAAGGCGTTCTCTCGCACGATCTTGAACCGAATCGCGCTTATGCTGAAGTGAGCCGGACGGCGCATGAACTGGAGAAAATTGGGCCGCACCTTGTTGGCCTGAAGATTCATAACAAGGTTGCGATCCTGTACAG
>CAIMNN010000276.1 GCA_903842845.1 uncultured Acidobacteriaceae bacterium
ACCGCCAGCAGCATGCCCACGCCCGCCCACTCCGGCCACGTTATCGGCGCAAAGTGCTCGTGCAGTTGAGCCGTGTGCGCAGGCTTGTCGCTGAAGAACGCCTTCTGCAACGCGCGCCATGTGTACGCCACGCCAACCACGATGCCGATGCCGGTCAAAACCAGCCACACCGGCCCGAGCGGTCCATAATTCCAGCTGCCCACCATCACTTGCAACTCGGCAACAAATCCCGAGAAGCCCGGCAATCCCATCGACGCCATTCCGGCGATCACAAACGCCCACGCCGCAAACGGCAGTCGCTTCGAAAGATGCATGCCTTCAAGTACGTCCAACTCGCGCGTATGCGTGCGCTCGTAAACCACGCGGCCAACGATCGCGAACAACAACCCGGCGATGATTCCGTGCGAGAACATCTGCAACACTGCGCCCGTCACGCCTATCGCATTCAGCGTCATCAAACCCAGCAACACAAAGCCCATGTGGCTCACGCTCGAGTAGCCGATGACAAATTTGAAGTCCTTCTGCGCCAGCGCCACCAGCGCGCCATAAATAATTCCAATCACCGCCAGCAGCGCGAACACATCACGCCACGAGGTCAAACCAATGAACGCAAATCCCCACGGGTCCATTCCGTGCGGGAAGAGGCCCATCGCGACCCTCAGGCAGCCATACGCGCCCAGCTTCATCACCACGCCGGCAAGCAACATACTGGCCGCAGTCGGTGCAGCCACGTGGCCCGTAGGCGCCCAAGTGTGGAACGGCCACATGCCCGCCAAAATTCCAAAGCCTACAAACACCAGCGGGAACGCCCACATCTGGAATCCCGTGGAAAGATGCGCGTGCGCCAACACCGTAATGCTCATCGACTGGCTGCCGCTCGTCGCATACGCCGCCAACGCGCCGATCAAAACCATCGCCGAGCCCACAAACGAATACAGCGCCAGCTTCATCGCCGCATACTCGCGCCGCGTTGAACCCCAGATCGCGATCAAAAAATACTTCGGCACGATCGCAATCTCGTAAAACACAAACAGTAGGAACAGGTCACCGCTCAAAAACACGCCAAACACGCCGCCGATCAGCGCCAGATAAAACGCAAAAAACTCGCTTGTGCGTTTTTCGATATTCCAACTGAAAAGAATTCCAGCAACCGCCGCCAGCCCTGTCAGCAGCACCAGCATCCGGCTGATGCCGTCGGCAACCAGCAGATAATGGATTCCCATCGCCGGTATCCACGCGTGGTCGACGAGCACGTCCATCCCCGAGCCCACATGCGTAAAAAATCCCACACCCGCAATCACCAATGCGGCCAGCGCCGTGACCAATGCCAGCCAGCGGCTAAGCGACGGTGTCAGGCTGAGCCTGCGCGGCAGCAACAACTGAAGCGCCGCGCCGCCAAAGGCCAGATAAATTGTCCACACCAACGAAGGCGCTTGCATTAAAAGCTCCAATGCGTGAGTAAGTTCATTACAGTCGGGTTCACGCTTCCAATGATCAGTTGCGGCAGAATGCCAAGCAGGAACATCAGCAACAGCACCGGCGCAACAGCCAGCCGCTCACTGCCGTGCAACTCAGGGAACGCAGCCCACTTCTCGTTGACCGGGCCCCAGAAAACTTTTTGGATCACAGTCAAAATCACGGCCGCAGTTATCAGCAGCCCAAGTATCGAAACCGTCGCCGCAACCCAGCTCAGCGTAAACACGCCGCGGAAGATCAAAAACTCGCCGACAAATCCATTCAATCCCGGCAGCCCCAGCGAAGAGAAGAGCACTATGCCCATCAGCCCTGTAAACACCGGCGCAGGCTTGCGCAATCCGCCGAAGTCGTCGATGCCGCGCACGCCGCCGGTCCGTTCTTCCATCATCGCGATAAACCAGAAGATCGCCGCAGCCGTAATGCCGTGGTTGAACATCTGCAAGATCACGCCGTCCAGCGCCGCAGCCTTCGCATCCAGAAGCGCCGGGCCCGCAGTCGGAATCGCAATCGCAAAAATTCCCAGCAAACAATATCCCAGGTGATTCACCGACGAATAAGCAAAGACGCGCTTCAAATCCTTTTGCACCACCGCAGCCCACGCGCCCATCACAATCGTCAGCACTGCAAGCGCCAGCAGCCACGGCCTTATCGATGCATATTGCGCGCCGAATATCGGAATCGCAATGCGCAGCAGACCGTAAACGCCCATCTTTGACATCGCGCCGGTCAGCAGCATCGTCACCGGCGAAGGCGCTTCAGCATACGCATCCGGCAGCCATGTGTGGAACGGCGCAATCGGAACCTTCACCGCAAAGCCCGCCAGCACCGCAATCGCAAGCACCAGCATCACCGGCCCCAGCTTCGCATTCACCGCCGCGCTCAGCGCGCCATTCGCGGCCATCGCCGTCAACTGCGCAAAGTCAAACGTGTGCGTCGCAAGGAACAGCGCCAGAAAACCAAGCAGCAACGCAACGCTGCCCACCATCGTATAAACAAAGAACTGTGTCGCCGCCGGCCCGCGCTTTGGTCCGCCCCACAGCTTGATCAGGAAGAACGCCGGAATCAGGCTCAGCTCCCAGAACAAGAACCAGTGGAAAAAGTTCAGCGCGGTAAACGAGCCCATCAGACCCGCTTCTAGCATCAGGGCCAGTGCAAAAAACTGCCCCGGCAACCGGTAGACATGCTTCGCCGCGTCGATTGCCATCAACGCAACGATCGCCGACAACAGCACCATCAATCCGCCGAGTCCATCCACACCGAGGTGATACTCAATGCCAAGCGATGGAACCCACGGTGCAAGCTCCACCAAGCCCATCCCGCCCGTCGCCGGAACGTTGAACCAAACGTAAAGCGCAAGCGCAAGCGTCAGCCCTGCAAACACCAGTGCGATGTGCCGCGCGTGTCTGCCCGCAAACCACGAGATCAGCGCGCCGGCAAGCGGCAGCGCCATGAGCAGCGTTAATATCGGAAGTCCGTTCATGCTTTGCCGCTCCACATCAGGATCAGCGCAAGTGCCAGCACAACCACACCCACGGCAAGAATTCTCAGGTAGCTTTGCACGCGGCCGTTCTGCACGCTCGCAACCACTCCACCGCCCTGCGCCAGCTCCTCGCAACTTTTATCAAAGCCGCCATCCACCCAGTTCACGTCGATCAACCGGTCCAACTCTGCAAGCATGCGCGCGACCCACGCAACCAGCGCAACAATCCCGCCCCATACCTTGCGGTCAAACCAATCGGCCACCTTCGCCCACCACGCGTAAAACGCAATCACCGTCGCGCCGTAGATCTCATCCACATACAACCGGTCGCGCAACCATCCCCACACAGCTGGAATCTTGCCTTCCAAAATATCCGGCTCATCCGCCGCAGGTGTTTCGTGTCTGCCATACAGCCAATAACCCAAGCCAAGTCCGGTCAACACAATCACAATCGAGATGCCCATCGTGCTCATCATCGCCGGCTCAAGCAACACCTTGAACTCAAAATCCGCCGCGCGGAACTCGATAAAGCTGCGGAACCACGGCCATGCCGGCGTCGCAATCAGCCCCAGCGCAACCGCAAAGAACGCCAATATCGCCAACGGCGTCGTCATCACCGCCGGGCTCTCATGTGCAGCCTTGTGTCCGCGCCACACACCGAAGAAAACATAACTGACCTGCCGCGTCATATAGAACGCAGTCAGCAGCGCGCCGAATGCCAGCAGGTAAAACGGCCCTTTCGATGGCTCCCAATGTTGCGCCGCTTCCAGAATTCCATCCTTGCTCCAGAATCCGGAGAAGAAGAACGGGAATCCGCACAGCGCCAACATGCCGATGCAATAAGTGATGAACGTCAGCGGCATATCCGCGCGCAGCCCGCCCATCTTGCGAATGTCCTGCTCCTCATGGCAGCCGTGTATCACCGAGCCCGCGCCCATGAACAGCAGCGCCTTGAAGAATGCATGCGTTATCAGATGCAACATGCCAACAGCCACGCCGCCCACCGCAAGGCCAACCATCATGTAGCCCAACTGCGAAACCGTCGAGTAAGCCAGTATGCGTTTGATGTCATTCTGTGCCACTGCAATCAGCGCCGCAAACACCGCAGTAAATGCGCCCACCCACGCAACCACAGTGAGTGACGCCGTCGTTCCGCCCGCCACACCCGCACTCATCAGCGGATAAACTCTCGCGACCAAATAAACACCCGCAGCAACCATCGTCGCCGCGTGTATCAACGCGCTCACCGGCGTCGGACCTTCCATCGCATCCGGCAGCCAAACGTGCAGCGGAAACTGTCCGCTCTTGCCCGCCGCTCCCGCGAATATCAATATTCCTATCGCGCCCGCCGCAGTCAAACC
>CAIMNN010000277.1 GCA_903842845.1 uncultured Acidobacteriaceae bacterium
TCACTTTTTGATCCCAATTGTCTTCGTACTGCAGCTGGACTAGGTATCGAAGGGTCCATTTTCTTTTCTAATTCAATTTCAGATTTCACAGGATAACGATTATACTTGCACGTCAAAGCAAGCAATGCTAGTAAAATTGATTCCTCTTCCGTTGCAGGTGTCCACTGTAAGGGATCATAGCCTGCTTCGGATAGAGCATCACCCCAACGCGCCCAATAAACTCCACGCCATTCATGTTGTGCAATACCTGTTTCTGTTTGGAATCTTGTTTGTCCTATTGGCTTACCTCCATTCAACGCAGCTGTTCTTTTAATTTCACCAAGGATGAATTCTTTGTCTTTCATCATTCGGTCTCCTAAATCAAAAAATACTACCGTCCAAACTTTTGTTTCGCGCCCATGCCCATAGCGCCCATGCCGCCGCGCATCATCATGTTGCGGGCCATGCCGCCTTTGCCCATCTGCTTGAACATCTTGGCCATCTGCGCGTACTGGCGGAGGAGTTGGTTGACGTCTTGCACAGTGGTGCCGGAGCCAGCGGCGATGCGCTTGCGGCGCGAGCCGGAGATGATGTCGTGGTTGCGGCGCTCGTGCACGGTCATGGAGCCGATGATGGCCTCAGTGCGACTGAACTGTTTTTCGTCGATGTTTGAGGCGGCCTGCTGCATACCGGCGAATGGGCCGACGGATGGAAGCATCTTCAAGATCGATTCCATTGACCCGAGTTTCTTGATCTGCTGCAGTTGGTCGCGGAAATCTTCGAGGGTGAAGCCGTCGCCGAGGAGGGCCTTCTTGGCGAACTCTTCTGACTTCTTTTTGTCGAGCTTTTCTTCGGCGCGCTCGATGAGGCTCATCATGTCGCCCATGCCGAGGATGCGGTTCACAATTCTATCCGGATGGAACGGCTCGAACGCGTCGGCTTTTTCGCCGACGCCGATGAACTTGACGGGCTGGCCGGTGACCTGGCGGATGGAGAGTGCCGCGCCGCCGCGTGCGTCGCCGTCCATTTTTGTGAGGATGATGCCGGTGAGTCCGAGCTTGGTGTGAAATTCGCGCGCGGAGTTGACTGCGTCCTGGCCGGTCATGGCGTCGGCGACAAAGAGGATCTCGCTGGGGTTGAGGAGTTTTTTGAGCTTCTCCATCTCCGACATCAGCTCGGTGTCGATGTGCAGACGGCCGGCGGTGTCGACGATGAGAGTGTCGCAGCCTAGGATGACGGCTTCGCGGCGCGCTTCTTTGGCGAGGCGCTCGACGAGAGCGGTGCCGGGCTGCTCGTCTTTGAGGTCGCCCTCGTAGATTTTTGCGTCGATGGATTGCGCGACTACCTTGAGCTGCTCGCGCGCGGCGGGGCGGTAGACGTCAACGGAGACGAGGAGGGGGCGATGGCCGCCCTTTTTGAGCCACGCGGCGAGTTTGCCGCTGGTGGTGGTTTTACCGGAGCCCTGGAGGCCTGCCATGAGGATGACCGTCGGCGGCTGGGAGGCGAATTTGAAGCGCGCGGTGTCTTTGCCGAGGAGGTTGATCATCTCGTCGCGGACGATCTTGATGACCTGCTCGTCGGGCGAGAGGGCAGTAAGAACCTTTGCTCCAACGGCTTGTGCGCGTATCTGCTCGATGAAGGCGGTGGTGACGTCGAGGTTGACGTCGGCCTCGAGGAGCGCGGAACGGATGAGGCCGAGTGCTTCGGCGATGTTCTCGTCGGTGAGAGTGCCCTGGCCGCGGAGGACCTTGAAGGCGCGTTGGAGCTTGTCAGTTAATGTTTCGAACATTTTTGGTTGGGTATCCCTTGAGTCTTTAGTTTAGCGGATGGCGGGGCTAGCGGGGTTAGCGGGGTTAGCGGCGTTCGAGCACGGCATGAATTCAGACAGAAAGATGCGAGATAGAAGTGGAAAAAGGACGAATTTGTACGATTTTGGACATGTTTTTGGGTTAATGTAGAAGCTTTCAAGATGTTTATTTTGTTTAATTTATTGGATTTTTATCAGAGATGCAGAAGATGAAAATGGCATGGGGGGAGGGGGTACAGCGACGTTAGCAAATAGTCCATATTTTAAATGGAATGAGTAAGTTACTGTTCAAGTGCACAGTATCACAGTTGCTGTGATTCAGCGGTTAGATGTCTGAGATCAGGGGTCATAAACCCCATGAAATGCATATATATTCTGAGGCAGATGAAGGGAATATTCTGCAACGCTGGATTCAACATTCAGACAAGCGCAGCCGGTCTACGATATTCGCGGGAGTTACAACAAATATCAGTGCAGCAAGCCGACGCCGATTGACAATGATTTTGCGCGTACGCATAACTGCACGTTGTATGACGAGCCGCAATCGGAAGGGCGTTGCTACAAGACGACGTTCAAGGAATGGCATTGCACGATGACGGATTTCCATCGTTCGGCTTGGCCGAAGGCGAAGA
>CAIMNN010000278.1 GCA_903842845.1 uncultured Acidobacteriaceae bacterium
TATGCTCAATTTGTTCGGCAGAAAAGGGTTCGGCCCAGAATGGCCGCCTTCTACACAGAATTCGGCGGCTGTTGTAATCAAGACTTCGGATGTTGTGACTTCTCAACTGATCTGTAGTCTCGAGGCGTCAGATGTTAATCTGAGCTTGGTCAAGGAAGTACTTCTAGGGGCGGAGCTCACCTCATTGCATTGCCTGTTCTTGCTCTATCAATTGAATACGTGTGACGGCATTAGCGCGGCGCGTGTCAAGCACTTTGAGACACCTGGCATGGGAGTTTAGTGACTTTCTTCCTTTGTCTTTTGGCCGATTGGAACTGGCTTGTTGATCCAAACCTCCGAGGGCAACGGCAGTGGTTTTGGCGATTGCCTGACGAAGCGTTCCGGATGCTCTCGATACGCGGTGTCGAGCACGGCTTGGCGCTGAGCCAGCACGGCCTGGGTCTCGCCGAAATGAACTACCGCAGGGGTGAGTAGGGCAATGCCCGAGTGGCGGTGCTCTTCGTTGTACCACTGGAAAAACTGCTGACAGAATGAGCGGCTGTCTTGGATACAGCCGAATCGATCCGGAAACTCCGGACGGTATTTCATGGTTCGGAACTGGCTTTCCGAATACGGGTTATCGTCGGAAACGTAAGGCCTGCTGTGGCTCTTGGTGACGCCGAGGTCGGCCATCAGGAAGGCAACCGTCTTGGATTTCATGACCCGGCCGCGATCGGCGTGAATGGTGAGTTGGCCAGCGGGAACCTGATGCTTACCGACCGCCTCCGCGATGAATTCCTTGGCCAGCTCGGCACCTTCCCGGTATGCGATCATCCAGCCTGTGACATAGCGGCTGAAGACGTCGAGAATGACGTACAGATAGAAGTAGGTCCACTTGACCGGGCCCCGCAGTTTGGTGATGTCCCAACTCCAAAGTTGGTTGGGTGCCGTAGCCAGCAACTCGGGCTTATGGTACGCCGGATGTAGGAGTTGATCGCGGCGCTCACGAGACTCTCCCTGCTGCTGCAGGATGCGGTACATGGTGCGAGTCGAGCAAAGATATTGGCCTTCGTCCAGCAAGGTGGCCTGCACGGCTGCCGGAGAGCGGTCCTGAAACCGTTCTTCATGCAGGACCAGCAGTACGGCTGCGCGCTCATCCTCGCTGAGGGAGCGTGCGGGAACCGACCGCTCTACAGGCATCGCCGGTTCGGGCGCCGGCGATGCAGACGGTCCCAAGACTGGGCGCTGGCGATAGAAGGAAGCGCGGGCCACGGCCAGGAAATCGCAGGCAGCCACGATCCCAACGGTGGGGGCCAGACGGGTGACGGCGTCCATCAGGTTTGCTCGTCCGGGTCCGCCTTCGGCAGCGGCCACCCCAACAGAGCGCCCACTTTTTTTTGAACATCAATGACGATGGCGGCTTTGCGCAGTTCCTCGGTCAGGCGCTGATTCTCCCGGCGGAGTTTCTGGTTATCCTCCTGCAGCGGGTTGCGTTTGGATTTAGGGCCGCGCTTCAGAGGGGTCAGGCCTTTGAGAATCCCCGCCTGCCGTTCGCGACGCCAAGTGCCCAGGTGCGAGGAGTAGAGACCTTCGCGACGCAGCAAAGCGCCGATTGCGCCGGGTTGGCCGGCGGCGGAATCGAGTTCAGCCAGAATGCGCTGTTTGTATTCTCCGGTGAAAGATCGGCGCCTGGCGTCGACGACAACCTCGGGATTCGGTCGTCGTGTGGCGGGCGTCAGGGGCGCGACGGTTTTGCCTGCCGCTGCACTGCGGGTCGAGTAGGCACGGCAGGTTGCCCCGCCGCGCCTCTCACAGAACCGGACTTGCGGGCCTCGCATCCGGCTCTTTGGATCGATGTCTCACCA
>CAIMNN010000279.1 GCA_903842845.1 uncultured Acidobacteriaceae bacterium
CCGAGTTGGCGTGCGTAGGTGAGTCCATCGGCGAGGACGAGGCGGCCTTCGGCGTCGGTGTTGATGATTTCGATTGTCTTGCCGGGCTCGCCGTCCTTGAAGGGCATAGCGGTCTGGACGTCGCCGGGCTTTTGGGCTTTGCCGTCGGGCATGTTTTCAGCGGCGCAGACGACGGAGAGGACGCGGACGTTGGGCTTGAGGAGGGCGATGGCGCGCATGGCACCGAGCATGGATGCTCCGCCGGCCATGTCGTACTTCATCGCTTCCATCTTTTCGGAGGGCTTGATGGAGATGCCGCCGGTGTCAAAGGTGATGCCTTTGCCGACGAGGCCGAGTACGGGGCCGTTTTTGGGTGCGTTGGCGGGCTCGTAACGGAGAACGATGAGGGCGGGTGGTTCTTCGCTGCCCTGGGAGACGGACCAGAATGCGCCCATCTTGAGCTCGTGGAGTTTTTCAGTGGAGTAGACCTCGCACTGGAGGCCGACTTCATGCGCCATGACCTGAGCACGGCGACCCATCTCGGTGGGGGTGAGCTTGTTGCCGGGCTCGTTGACGAGGGAGCGGGTGAAGTTTTGGCTTTCGCCGAGGATGAAGCCGGTTTGTACGGCGGCGTGGAGTTCGGGGGTTTCGGGTGCGAGCAGGATGAAGGATTGGATGGAGAGGTCCTTGCGGTCGGAGCGGTAGGTGTCGGGGTCGTAGTCGCCGATGAACGCGCCTTCGGTTGCGGCCTGCGCGGCGGCGGCGGGGACGAGCCCGGTTTGGATATTCAGATCAGGCCGTGATTCGGGCAGCACGAAGGCGATTCCGCGGAATCCGCGGGGCTTGGCGAAGCGTACGGCGGTTCCGGCGGAGTTGCGGATGGATTGCGGGGTGATTTTGTCGGCTTTGCCGAGGCCGATAATGAGCAGGCGCGGCGAGTTGACGCCGGCGGGGGCGTGGATGAGGACGGTCTCGTTGGGGCCGGCTTTGAACTCGCCGGAGGAGAGCACGGCGGAGGCGGCGGCGATGACGGCTTCGTCGGTGGTGAGGAGGACTGGCTGCGGCTTGGCGTCGGGACCTTTGTCGGTCTGGGTGTCAACGGCTGTGACGACGAGGAGCGAGTTGACGATGTAGAAGGGGGGCGTGGCGAGGAGGGCTGTGTTCATTCCTCTATTCTATTTCACTTCATGTTGCGTTGTTTGCTGGCGTTGACGGCGGCGCGGGCTTCGCGGTCGGCTTCGCGGCGTTTTTCGGTTTCGCGCTTGTCCCAGTCCTGTTTGCCTTTGGCTACGGCCAGTTCGCATTTGACGCGGCCGCCTTTGAAGTAGAGGCGGGTGGGGATGAGCGTATGTCCTTTGATCTGCGTCTTGGCATGTAGTCGGCTAATTTCGTTCTTATTGAGGAGCAGCTTGCGGGTGCGGGTTTCGTCGTGATTGGCGATGTTTCCGTGGGAGTAGGGGCCGATGTGGGCGTTGAGCAGGAAGGCTTCGCCGTCCTTGATAAGGCCGTAGGCGTCGCGCAGGTTGGCCTGGCCCTGGCGGATGGATTTGACCTCGGTGCCGCGGAGGGCTACTCCGCACTCGAATTTTTCGAGGAGGAAGTAGTTATGACTGGCGATACGGTTATGCGCGGCATCGCGTTCGCCGCTGGCGACGGGGTCGCGGGGGCGGGCGGGTTTGCTGTCGGGCGTCTTCGCGGGTTGGACGATGACGTGTGAGGTTTGTCGAGCCATTTTTGTGGGCCTGATTTACAGGCCAGAGTTCATGCTAGCATTTTGAGGAATTTGGCGCGAGTTTGAAGGCGGAAATACGAGCTTGGAAATGGCTCAGTTTGTTAGAATTAAGCCCTGAGTACCGGGTGAAGCAGAGCGCCACTGAGACGAGTGGCGGCGAGTGATTTTGAGCTTTAATGAAATGGTGTAATTGAGTGAGTTCAGCGGTGACAGGGAGTTCCATGATCCAGCGTTCAGCGGTTTTGAGGATATTTGCGGGCAAGAGCTGCCAGGCAGCCATGCGCGTGGTGGCGGTTGCGGCGATAGTGTATTTCGGTGCGCAGGTGCTCCATGCCACGTCAGCCAACAGTTCTTACAAGCACGGCCAGACGGCGGAGGCGCGCCAGGATTATGACACGGCGCTGGCTGATTACCGCGCGGCGATGGAGAAGGCTCCAAAGGATTTGAAGTATCGCGCTGCGTATTACCGCATACTTGTGAATGCGACGGGCGTGCACATGGTGAAGGGCCGCAAGCTGATGGCGGCGGGCGACAAGAGCAATGCGCTGCTTGAGTTTATGCGGGCGGCGGAGATTGACCCGGGCAACGAGGCGGCGCTGCAGGCAATCAACGAAGTGAAGATGGCGTTGGGCAAAATGCCGGTGAACACGGATGTTGTTGAGCCGAGAATTGCGAACAAGGAATCGGACATTGCGGGTATGGGCGCACCACCGGTACTGCGTGCGATGTCGAACGAGCCGTTGACGCTGAAGATGACCGAGGACACGAAGAAGATCTACGAGGCGATCGGTCGCGCTGCGGGCGTGAACATGTTGTTTGACCCGGACTTCCAGAGCAAGCGCATCACTGTGGACCTGAACAACGTGACGCTGACAGATGCGCTGCGCATTGTGGGGACGATATCGAATACGTTCTGGCGGCCGGTGACCGGGAACACGATCTTTGTGGCGCTGAACTCGCGCACCAAGCATACGGAATTGGACGAGCAAGCGGTGGAGACGTTCTACCTGGCGAATGCGTGGCAGCCGAACGACCTTACCGACGTGCAGACAGCGCTGCGCAATGTGTTGCCGCAGGTGAAGGTGGCGGCGGTGGCGAGCCAGAATTCTATTGTTGTGCGTGGAACGCCGGACGAGCTGTTGCTGGCGGAGAAGCTGGTCAATGACCTGGACAAGCCGCGCGGCGAAGTTGTTGTCGATATCGCGGTGCTTGAAGTGAGCAAGAACTGGGAGCGGAACCTTGGCCTGAGCTGGCCGGGTAGCATCGCGTTCCAGTTGCAGCCGTTGCAGTCGAGCTCGTCAAGCACGAGTACGACAACGACCACCAGCACAACGAGCTCGAGCAGCGGATTGACGCTGAGCAACCTGGGTGGATTGAACTCGAACAATATTCAGGTGACGGTTGGCGCGGCGACGGCGAATCTGCTGTTGAGCGACTCAAACACGAAGATATTGCAGAACCCACGCATCCGCTCGACCGACGCGCAGAAGGCGACGATGAAGATTGGTTCGCGAATTCCAATCGCGACCGGTTCGTATGGCGGCGGTGTTGGCGGCAGTGGTGGTATCAGCTCGGGGTTGGGACTGGTGAATACGCAGTTCCAGTATCAGGACGTGGGTGTGAACATCGAACTGACACCGACGGTGCACTATGACCACGACGTGACGATGAAGCTGAAGATAGAAGTGACATCGCAGAGCGGTTCGGTGACCATCAGCGGTGTGACGGAGCCGATCTTGAGCCAACGCACAACGGAAGCTGTGATCCGTTTGCGCGAGGGCGAGGCGAGCATTCTTGGCGGCATTTTGAACAAGCAGGACACGGTGAGCGTTTCGGGAATCCCGGGGCTGAGCCAGATTCCGCTGATCAAGTATTTGTTTGGCTCGAAAGACCACACGGTTCAGGACGACGAGATCGTCTTCATGCTGATACCGCACGTGGTTCGGAGCCAGGACCTGACGCCAGCGAACCTGCGCATGGTGGATGCGGGTGTGGGCCAGAACATTCAACTGAGGCGCACGGTTGACGGAAATGCACCGACGCCGACGGAAGCCCCGGCGACGTTGCCAGCGGTGAAGCCGGGAAGGTCGATGACGGGAACGACGCCCGGTACTGTGCCCGGTGCGAGCGCGGAAGCTGCTGCGCCTGCCGCGTTGGCGCAGATGAGAAGGGATGCGGATGCGCTTCCTGCGCCGGTTGGCAGCGACCAGAGACCTGCTGCGGCGCAAGGTGCACCGGCGACGAAGTTCCAATTGATGGTGCCGAGTGCCGCGGTTAGCTCGGGAAGCAATTTTGTGGTGCCGATCCAGGTGACAGACGCGCAGGATGCGATGTCAGTGCCGTTGCAGATAAGCTACGACCCGAAGATGGTTTCGTTGGTCAACATCGGCATGGGCGACCTGCTGAGCAAGGATGGGCAGGCGGTTGCGATAGTGCATCGCGATGACCCGCCGGGCAAGATGTTCCTGAATGTGTCGCGTCCGCCGAGCGCTTCAGGCGTGAGCGGAAGCGGAACGCTGTGCGTGCTGCGGTTCCAGGCCAAGCAGGCAGGTGACGCGCACATCACGATAACCAGTGCAGCGGTGCAGGACGCAAACGACAAGCGGACCGAGGCCACAGGTGTTGAGACCAAGGTGACCATTCAGTAATGGGTGAGCGGTTGATGAAGAGCGAAACGACAATGCGAAGTACGGTGCGCGGGCCCAAGGCCGGCGAGCGCGGACTGACGCTTGTTGAGCTGATTGTTTCGTTCACCATTCTGACAATTCTGGCGAGTGCGGCGTATCCTGTGGCGCGGTTCCAGATCAAGCGCGCGAATGAGCGGCAGTTACGCTACGACCTGTGGATGATGCGCGACGCGATCGACAAGTACAAGGACGCGGCGGACAAGCACGCATTCCAGATCAAGCTGGACAGTCAGGGTTATCCGCCAGACCTGGACACGCTGGTGAATGGCGTGGATGTGCAGGGCAAGAAGGTGAAGTTCCTGCGCAAGATACCTGTGGACCCGATGACGGGGAAGGCGGAGTGGGGATTTCGTTCGATGGCGGACGACCCGAACTCTGACTCGTTCAGCGGCACATCGGTATTCGATGTTTATTCCAAGTCCACAAGCATAGCCCTTGACGGCACGAAGTACTCGGAGTGGTAGTGATGATGCGCAAAGCGAGAACAAACGAATCCGGGTTCACACTGCTTGAGTTGCTGGTGGTGATGAGCATCGTCGCGATCCTGATGATGATCGCGGTGCCTCGTTTTACGGGCGCGATACGCAGTGCGCGCGAGGCGGTGCTGAAGGAAGACCTTGCAGTGATACGGTCGGCGATCGACAGCTACACGATGGACAAGCAGAAGGGACCGGGCACGCTTGAGGACCTGGTCACTGAAGGTTACCTGAGGGCGATACCGATAGACCCGATGACGCAGAGCAATTCGACGTGGTCGACAGAGCAGGCGGATGCGCTGCACTCGCTGGACCAGACGGACCCTGGGATTGACGATGTGCACTCGGGGTCGGATGAGCAGGGCTCTGACGGTCAACCTTACAACTCGTGGTAATTTTCAATGACTGAGTTCAGTGCTCAAAAGATGGAAGAGCGCAGGAGCTCTGCCGATGCGGTGCTGCGTGCGGCGTTGTGCGAGACTCCGGGCGGGGGGATGCTGTTTTTTGCCGGGCGATTGAGTGCAGAGAGTGCGGTCTATATTGAGGCGGCGACGAAAGCTGGAGCGGTCGCGCTGGTAGTGGCAGAGGAGCTTGCGGCGGGGAAGGCTGCGATGCGCGCGGGGACGGTGAATTTTCTGGTGAAGTCGCTGGATGAGGCGCTGAGAATTTTAAAGAATGAAATCAGGAAAAAGCAGCCGGTTGCGGTGGCGGTGGTTGGGGCGTTGGGGCCGGTGGTTGCGGAAATGGAAGAGCGTGGTGTGCAGCCGGATGTGGTGTTAGAAGCGGAGCGGTTAGTAAAACTAAATTAGTGTGGCGCGATTAAACTTCAACACTGACATTTTCAATCAGCGACCAGAGTTCCTTGATGCCGGTTTTTGTTTTGGCGGAGATGAGGAGGACGGATTCGAGCTCGTGCGCACTTTTGAGTGCGGCGATGCTTTTGCTGCGCTCGTTGCCGCTGAGGCGGTCAGACTTGGTGGCGACGACGGCGAACTCGCGGCCGGCGTGGCGGAGGAAGTCGATGAGCTGCTTGTCGCTTTCCTGCGGTGGAATGTTGGAGTCGACGAGGCAGATACAGAGCGCGAGGGTGGGGCGCTCGGTGAGATACGGGTTGATGAAGGCGGGCCAGCCGGCGGAGATGGACTTTGAAATTTTTGCGTAGCCGTAGCCGGGCAGGTCAGCGAAGACGAGGCGGCGGCGGTTTTTTCCGTCGTTGAGCGCGAAGAAGTTGATGGCGCGGGTGCGGCCAGGAGTGGAGGAGACTTTGGCGGCCTTCTCGCCGACGAGTGCATTGAGCAGGCTTGATTTGCCGACGTTGGAGCGACCGAGGAAAGCAATCTCCGGCACGGTGGGCGCGGGGAAGTGCGTGTCCGACATAGCCGAGAGAAGAAATTGAGCTGTGTAATGCATCTGTTTCTATTGTAGGTGAATGGAAGTGTGCGTGCCGAAAGCAGGGACCAGGGACTTCACGCTTCGCGTTAGCGGCTGAATGAGTTAGTAAGTTGGCATGTTTTTGATTTCTGCTAGAATAAAGGCAATTATACGAGGGCTGTAATAGTGAAGTATTTGCAGTAATCAAACAGGGAGTTGATGATGGCCACCGCGGCGAACAATCCGAGACAAGAAGCCCATGAGTTGATCGACTCCATGGCTCCCGCGCAGGTGATAGCCGTGGTTGGGCTGCTGAAGGTAATGCTTGAC
>CAIMNN010000280.1 GCA_903842845.1 uncultured Acidobacteriaceae bacterium
CGCCGAAAGCCCGGCAAATATCGACGAGTTCAACAAATAACCAAGCAGATAATAGACCGGGAAGTAGATGAGTTCCTTTGCCGAAAAATCCATATGAAACTCGCCGCTCATCATCCCCGCAGCCAAACCAGAACCCGTCAGCGCAACTCCCGCCGCAGCCCAGATGCCTATCTGCGTCAAACCAACCGCGCCGCATCCGATCAGCTTCCCTGCCAAAATATCCGTCGGCTTCGCAATCGATAGCACCACTTCATAAATGCGTGATGTCTTTTCCTGGATCACCGAACGCGCCACATTCATTCCATATTGCATCGTCGTCATCATCAGCAGGATGGCCATCAGGTAGCCCTTGAAGAAGGTCGCAATAAAGCTGCTCTTGACTTCCTTGCCTTCCTCGTTGATCTGCTCGGACTCGATCGAAACATCCTTCAACATCGCATCAGCATCTTTTGCCGGAATGTTGTGCTCCGCCATGCGCCGCCGCACCAAAACCCTGTTCAGTGACTCCTGAACCTTCTGCGGTACCACCAGGTCGCCCGATGAAAGCGACACATAAACCGCCTTCGTCACCGCGCCATTCTCCGAGACTATCCACACATATCCATCAAGCGACTTGGCCTTCAACTTCGCTGTAAGGTCCGCTTTGTCTGCATCCTTCGCGGAATTGATGCTGTCAAAGTGCGATTTCTCGTCCTTGTTCTCCATCAGCTGCTTGTTGATCTCACCCGCCAGCGCCGGATCGGTCGTGGCAATCGCAACATGCTTACTCGTGTTCATCAAATTCTTGCCGGTAAACAACGAGAACGACATAATCGCGCCGATAAACAGCGGCACAAGAACTGTGGAGAGGATGAATGCGCGTTTCCGTATCTGCTCCAGATACTCACGCTTTGCAATCAAAAGTAAATTACGCATCGTTCTTACCTCCCACCGTCTCAATAAATATCTCTTCAAGCGACGGCTCAACCAGCTCAAAGCGGTTTATCTTCGCCATCGATGCCGCCTCGTGCAACAGCTTCTGCGCATCGCCCTGCGGCTTCAGCCTTATCTCCGCATGGCCGGAGTAGTTCTTCGCCTCCGCTATCTCAGCCGACTTTAAAAATTCCTCGCGTCCTTCAAACTCCATGATCACTCGGTTCCGCGGATACCGGCTCTTGATCTCACGCATCTTCCCGCTCAACACATCCTCGCCGTTGTTGATCAGGCATATCGAGTCGCACAGCTTCTCCACCTGGTCCATGCGATGTGTTGAAAAAAGTATCGCCCGCCCCTGTGCCTTCAACTCCAGCAACGTGTTCTCCAGCAGCGTCGCATTCACCGGGTCCAATCCACTGAACGGCTCGTCCATGATGATCAGCCCCGGCTCGTGTATCAGCGAGCAGATGAACTGTATCTTCTGCTGCATGCCCTTCGAAAGCTCTTCAGTTTTCTTCTCAAGCGACTCCGCAATCTCCAGCTTCTCCGCCCAGCGAATACCGCGCCGCCGCGCCTCATCGGCTGCAACTCCGCGCAACTGCCCGAAGAACACCAACTGCTCTATCACCTTCATCTTTTTGTAAAGTCCGCGCTCTTCGGGCAAATAACCCACCCGCTCCAGCGCCGAGCG
>CAIMNN010000281.1 GCA_903842845.1 uncultured Acidobacteriaceae bacterium
GCATAAACGTAACATAGGAAACAGCAATCTGGAAGTCTCAGCCATTGGGCTTGGTTGCATGGGAATGAGCTATGGCTATGGTCCGGCTGGAGACAAGAAGGAGATGATCGCTCTTATTCGTAAAGCTATCGAATGCGGCGTCACCTTCTTTGACACCGCCGAGGTTTACGGTCCGTTCACGAACGAAGAACTTGTGGGAGAAGCCATCGCGCCCTTCCGTGGGCAAGTGGTAATAGCTACCAAGTTCGGGATCAAGATCGATTCCAGCGGGCAACAGGTTATGGATAGTCGGCCGGAGCACATCAGGCGGAGCGCCGAGGGCTCGATCAAGCGGCTCGACGTCGAGGCTATTGACCTGTATTATCAACACCGCGTTGACCCTGAGGTGCCGATTGAAGACGTAGCTGGAACGGTGAAGGACTTGATTCGGGAAGGAAAAGTGAAGCACTTTGGACTTTCCGAGCCGGGAGTGCAAACAATCCGTCGCGCACATGCGGTCCAGTCGGTCACTGCTATCCAGAGCGAGTACTCGCTGTGGTGGAGACGTCCGGAAGAGGAACTGCTGCCGACGATCGAGGAGCTCGGAATCGGGTTGGTTCCGTTTAGTCCGCTTGGTAAAGGCTTCCTCACGGGAAAGATCGACGAGAACACGAAGTTCGACAGTTCCGACTTCCGAAATATCGTTCCTCGCTTTACGCCGGAAGCGCGGAAGGCGAATCAGGCTTTGGTCGATCTGCTGGCCAAGGTCGCAGAGCAGAAGAAGGCAACGCCTGCCCAGATCGCACTCGCCTGGCTGCTCGCCCAGAAGCCATGGATTGTTCCAATCCCGGGCTCTCGGAAGCTTGATCGCCTGGACGAGAACATTGGAGCGGCTACAGTCGAACTTACGTTCGACGATCTCCGTGAGATCGATAGCGCCGCATCAAAGATTACGGTGCAAGGTGCTCGATATCCCGAAGCCCTGGAGAAAAGAACAGGTCGCTGACCGGTCTTCATTAATCATGGAAAAAAACGATGACAATGAATGTACTTGATTATGCAGCACAGTCAGATCAGGACGCAGATGTCGAAGCAATAAACCACACACCTGCGTGCGACTTCGAACCACTAATCGCTGAATTGAAAGGCCGGAAATGATAATGAAACTGTTAGACGCAACGATCATATTGATCTCTGTATTCGCTCTGGCATCCGCTAATGCAAGCGCCACATCAGGAGGGGACACACCCCAGACCTCATCAAATGGAGAATCACAGATGATCAGCATCACGCGGAGCGGTTCGCAGCCGTCAGACAAGGGATCTGCCGATTATTTTACTGGTGCCGTGCGTATCGATTCTCCATTCCGAAGGAGCGATCCCGCGCGCGTTGGCGGTGGAATTGTGACGTTCGAGCCGGGCGCTCGTACTGCTTGGCACACGCATCCGTTGGGTCAGACGCTGATCGTCACGGCGGGGGCTGGCTTGATCCAACAATGGGGAGGTCCGATTCAGGAAATGAAGCAAGGCGATGTTGTATGGATTTCACCTGGAGTCAAGCATTGGCATGGAGGCACGGAAACTACGGGGATGTCGCACATTGCCATAGCGGAGACACTCGAAGGCAAAGCAGTCCACTGGATGGAAAAAGTCAGCGACGAGCAATACCGCAGGTGATCTTATGCCTTCTGACGGATAAAGGTTAAGGCCATGCATAATTGCA